>JANMVX010000031.1:0-15114 GCA_031393505.1 Hyphomicrobiaceae bacterium
CCACATCGATAGCCCGTCGGATGTGGCACGCCGGGCGCGCTGCTGCGCGCCCCTACCAATCACCAGTGAGCAGCATCAACGACATTTGGTATCACGCCAACTTCGCCGCCAGGTAGAAGCCGAGCACGATCACGGCCAGACTGCCAAGCACCGTCGCCGCCAGGTTGCGCCGGATGAACGGCTCGATGACGCCGCCGAACCGGTTCAAAAGGCCGGCCTCAAGATAGAAGCGAGCGCCCCGCGTGATGGCGGACAACACGACGAACCAGAAGAGGTTGTAGCCAGCGACGCCGCTGGCGATGGTGACCAGCTTGTACGGGATCGGCAGGAAGCCCTTGATCAGGATCACCCAGGCCCCATAGGCCTTATACCACTCGCGGAACTGCTCGAATTTGGCGCCATAGCCGTAGAGATTCAACAGCCACTGGCCGAGCGAGTCGTAAAGCAGTGCCCCGATGGCATAGCCCAGCAGCCCGCCCAGCACGGACGCAACGGTGCAGATGCCGGCGTAAAACCAGGCCCGCTTGGGCGAGGCCAGCGCCATCGGCACCAGCATGATGTCCGGAGGAATCGGGAAGAACGAGCTTTCGGCGAACGACACCGCCGCCAGGATGCAAGGCGCGCGCTCGCTCTTGGAGAGCGCAATCAGCCGGTCATAAAGGGATTGGAACATGACGCCTTTTCAGGAGTTAGGGCTGGCGACCCCGAGCACGGGTCGAACTGGCCTTCCCCATAACCCAATCGCAGGCGTTCTGGCCACGTGCCAAGTGATCCCAAACGTTGTTGATGCTGACTCATCGGTGATTGGTAGGGGGCGCAGCAGCGCGCCCGGGGTGCGACATCGTTGGTCCGTCGGATGTGGCGCGCCGGGCGCACTGCGGTGCGCCACGAAACAACGGGCATCCGATCTCCCAGAGGAACGTAGATCAGGATCCATGCAGGCTGGTGTGCCCTCCTTGGTCAGGGCGTCGGGTTGTTCCGCTCCAGCCAGTCGGCGGCGTCGGCTTCGGCGTCCTTGCGCTGCTGGGGCGTGAGGCCGGCCACGATGGCGTCCAGTTTGAAATCGCTGACGCCCCGGGAACGCGCCAACAGATGCCATTTTGCCGCCGTCACCGGATCCTTCTTGTAGACGATGCCGAGCATATAGAGCATCGCCAGCCGGTTCTGCGCTACCGGGTGCCCGTGCTCGGCGGCGGCGGTAAAATACCAGGCCGCCCGGGCCGGATTTGGCGCCACGCCCCGGCCTTTGAACAACATGATGGCGAATTCGGTTTGTGCATCGGCAAGCCCAGCCTGAGCCGCCAGCTCCATCCAATGGGCCGCCTGACTGTCGCTCCACATTCCGCCGACGCCTGAAATCAGCAGTTGCGCGTAGTCATAGCGCGCCTGCGGATCGCCGGCTTTGGCGGCTTCGGCGATCAGACCAGCGCCTTTCTTCTCATCCTGCGGCCGCCCCTGGCCCGACACATAGAGAACGCCAAGGTTGTATTTCGCCGGCACGATGCCCTTGGCCGCCGCCAACTCGAACAGTCGCGCCGCAGCTGTTTTGTCTTCCAACACACCATCGCCCTTGGCGAGCATGACGCCCAGTGCGAACTGCGCGTTGGCGTCGCCCAACTCGGCGCCCTTGCCGTACCACGCCGCCGCCCTGGCCCGGTCGCGTGGCACACCCTGCCCCTCGGCGAACAGGCGCGCGATCAGCGTGTTCGACGCCGCATCGCCGGCCTCGGCCGAGGTCTTGGCCAGTTTCATAGCCGTCAGAAAGCGCCCGTCCTCATAGGCCGCAAAGGCAGGATCGGCGGCCAGGCTGGCGGCCGGCGCATCCGTGGCGGCCTCGACAGGCGGCGGCTCGGTGTCCTTGGTCTGCACTTTGGTGGCGGCGCCCATGGACGTCGAGATCATCAGAAAGAGACCGGCGGCGGCGGCGCTGCCAATGACATTTCGAGTGCTGCTCACCGGCTTGCCTCATTGAATTTTCCCAGCCCGGCCAGCAAGGCGACAGCCGGCTCCAGGCCAATCAGGGGATCGGACGCCACAAAATCGGCGCCGGCAGCCACCAAAAGCGCGGCCCGCTCACGGTCGGCGACATTCCATGCCACGCACGGAACCGAGAACATCTCGGCCCACCACGTCACCATAGCGAGTTGCTCAGCCACATCATCCCCCGCTTCGCCGCCAAGGGCAACGTAATCGGCGCCCAGCTCGGCCAGCACCATTGCGTTGTGGCGCGACAACCCCGCCGACACGCCAACGATGCGACCAGCCCCGAGACTGGCCCGGGCGGCTCCATAGGCTTGTTCGGCCCGGCTCAGGTCTTCGTCGTGGCCGAGGTGCAGGCCGTCCGCGCCCAAGTCGAGCGCCAACTGCGCGTCGCCGGCAATCAGCGCGGCGCAGCCAGTGCTCTGAGCCGCTTGAACCAGGTGCGCGAGCGCCGGCTGGCTGGCCACAAATCCAGCTGGCGACTGCAACAGGACACTGGCGGCTTGCGAACGGCGGATGGCGCCGACCATGGCGTTCGGGCCAACCGCGCCGGCGCCGCAGTCCACAATCAGATAGGCCTGCGACGTTTGTGGCACGGGACGGTATCCTGGAAGGCGCTGCGGATGAGCTGGCCAAAGGGGGCTGCGCGAAGACGGCGCAGCATCGCATATCGAAGCCAATTCCGGCAGCATCTTGACAAGCCCCCGGGCGGCAAGGTGTTCTGACGCGCTTGGGATATGAACGCCACACAACGGCAGCATTCAGATCGGGTTCAGGTAGCCGGTGGCAATGTCAGGGGCATGGATCGAGGTTACCGATCCGCATACGAGTTCAGCCGTCGGACAATCGGGCGGACGCACTTGAAAGCGGGACAACGGCCCCTAGATCATTGTAAATGGTATCACTGCAACATCGGGCGAGCTGAGCAATGATTACGAATGGCAGGATTTTCCAGGCAGGCGCGGCGACCCGCGGCAGCCTGATGGTTGCGGCCTTGGCGGCGTCGCTGCTCGGCGGCAGCGCCGCGGCGCGCGCTGACGAGGATTGCAATTGGTACGCGCTGACTTCGGCCAAGCAGCAGCAGGTCAACGAAGGCAAGAGTTGCGGCCAGAAGGGCGATGGCTGGAGCACCGACCAGGCCGTGCATCTGGCCTATTGCACCAGCGTATCGCCCGAGGAATGGCGCAAGGCCGTCGAGGAACGCAAGAAGGTGTTGAAAACCTGCGGCGGCTGAGCCACGTCCATTACACTTCCCAAGTCTGAAACGAAACGAGCCGGCCATTCCCCCAATGGCCGGCTCGTTTCGTTTTTTTGGCGGTTTCGAGGATTGACCGCGACGTCGACTAGCAATCCGAGCATACGATCGCGACGGAGCGCGACACGTTGTTGGAGAGGTGCGACAGCGTGATGTCGCCATGCAGATACTGACCGATCGGCGAGCGATATTTGAACTTGGTCTTGGTGATGATCAACGAGTTGTCCTTCGGGGCCATGCCGTCCCAGAAGCCGGGGTAGGTGGAGCCACGAGTGTAGGGCGCGCCGCCATCGGAGTTGTAGCTCCAGTCGACCGTCATGACGCCCGTGACGGGATCGGGTATCAACGAGACCACTTCCGTCTTGACGCTGGCATGGTCGTAACGCCCGATCAGGACATGGGAGAATTTGAAGATATCCTTCAAATCGGCCTTTTTGATCGGTGACGAGCGCGCCACGATATCGCTGATTGAGGAAGCGACGATGTTGATGCGGCCATCGACGGTCAAGGCGTCGCTGACCTCCACCGATCCCAGCAGCATCATGATCATGATCGGGACGACCATGGCGAATTCGACGGCGGCGAATCCGCCGATATCGTTGACGAGTTTGCGAACAGAGTATTGTGCGTAAACCGTCAGTCGATTGAGCTTGGAGGAAGCGCGCATGTGAAACCTGCTGTGATGGGGAGGAGTGGGCCGAAGGCACGAGACGCCGGGTCGTTCGCCGCCTGCTAACAGCCGGCCGGCAGTATTCCTGTCAGGGAGTACGGCTCGTTCTTCATTGCGAAGCCGGTGATGATCAAGCGGCCGCCGTCGGGGGTGTTTGCCAGGCTCAATCCCATTTTGCCGGTGAAATCGCCTAGACCGGGTAGCCCCATGATCAGGCCCCACTTGTAGTAGAGCGTCACGACAACCACGTCGCTCGGAGCTCCGGGACAGTATTTTTCTACTTCGGTGCCGCGGATGCCATCGTCACTGAAGAGATCGGCGGCTCCCACGGCCGCCTTGGCGAAAGCGTCGGAGGCGATTTTGACTTTGGTAACCGGATCAACAGTGTCGGAATAGCTGCGCACATCGACCGTGAGGTTGCTGTTGCAATCCATGAAGACGGGCAATTTCGAACAGACGCGGGCCTTGAACTGGCCCTTCGACATGTTGCCGTTCTGGGCGGCGCCGGTGCGCAACGCGCGCGACGCGGCCTCGTTGCCGCTCTCCATGGCGAACTGGGCGAAATAGACCAACGCCACTTCGATGATGGCGAACAGCAGCCCCAGGAAGGGGCCGATCACCATGCCGAACTCGATGGCCGTGGACCCGGATTTATCTTTCCGCCAAAGCCTGGCGCCACGGCGCAGTCCCGCAATCCAACGCATGACAAAAGGCCTCTCGAACAGTGACGACCGCAATCTGTCACGATCTATATCAGTCGAATGGCTGCGAGTGGTTAAACTGGCGAAACTTGTATCTAGTGTGGTCAAGCAGTGGTTAAGCACTGTGCCGAGCGGGTTACCGACGACAGGCAACGGGCCAGGTCTGCCTGACGCAGCCTGGCCCGATGACCGCAAACAATGGTTGGCGTCACATCGTAACGCGCTAGTTGCCTGACTGCCCGGTATCGGGAGCGCCTTCGGATAGCTTCATCTTCTGTTGCGAGGCCGCGGCCAGGCCCTGAATGTGCTTTTCGTCGTCGCCCACCTTCATGACCGGCTGACAGATCGGCGTGCAGGCATAGGTGAACTGGCTGTCGGCGCGCGTCAGCGTCACCACCTTGCTCTCGTCCGCCCGCACCATCAGGCGGCTGGAGTAGATGACCTTTTCCTCGTCGTTGAGGATCATCAGATTGGTGACGCCAAAGGTCTTGCCGGTGATGACCAGAAGCTTGGTGCTCTTCAAGGTCACATCGGCAATGGAGGGGTTGCCGATGATGATGTTGGCGGCCGGCTGATCGAGCTGGAGAAGGCGCGCCTGATCATACTGCACGACCAGATCTTCCGCCTTGGCCTGGGCCGCCAATACGGGGAGAGCAGAGAAACCCGCGATTATTGCGAGCTTGGTAAGGCTCAAAGTCATGACGAGCGATCCTTGCGGCTGAACTTGGCTATGACCGCGATAGAAACTGAAATTGGTGAAGGAACTGCAAACGCCCGTGCCAACCCTCGCAACGCAGTGGACACCGGCAGATGGCGGCGGCGGACCTCTCAACAAGCGGCAACAAGCGGCGAGATGGCTGTCCCCGCCGTTGTTGGGCGTTCGCCATGGTGTCGGCCAGCAATAATATCGAATACTGCGGCCAATATTGGCCATGGCGCGCCTTAACCATCCGGTATTCGCCAGGTATTCACCGCCGAACTGCCAGTGATCGTGCATTCGCGACAATTTTAATCAATCCGTCAGCCCGAGTATATATTTCGTTAAGCATCGATCGCAGCGGCATTTACTCCGCGTTAAATCGGGAGGGCTAAGGTGGCTTCAGTTCAGTCCAGCTGGTTGGCATACCTGCAATTGAACTGAGAGAGACAGTGAGTGTTCCGTAAGGGAGAGTTCCATGAACAAGCTTTTCGCACGTTTCGGCCAGGACGAGTCCGGCGCCACCGCCATTGAGTACGCCCTGATCGCTGCCATCGTCGGCATCGGCATCATCGTTGCCCTCGGCAACATGAAGACAGAGCTGAACAACACCTTCGACAAGGTGACCAGCACGCTTCAGACGTCGAACGCCGAGTAATTGTCCAAGGCGGCTCACATCATCGCAAGATGGTGCGGGCTACCAAGGATGGAGATCACGGGTCGCTTGCCAAACGGCAAGCGGCCCGTAGTCTTTTCTGGGCGGTTATCAATACAATTTTCATCAACAATCACAACAGCATGCCCGGCATTTAAGTTGGATTTTACAAAAACCTGCCACAGTCTTTCATGTGGCTGGCCCAAAAACAAAAACACCGGGCCAAGGAGTGGAGGCGTAACCCGTGTTGGCGTTTTTGTGCTTGTGCGTATTTCCTGGAGCTATGGCGTTTGCCGGTTCTATGGATCTGATAACGATGACGATCCCCAATCGCATTTCGCTGTTTCTGGTGGCGGGCTTTGTCGCCCTCGCCCCCTTCGTCGGCCTGACGCCGGCGCAATACGGCGCGCATCTGGCGACCGGGGCGGCGATGCTGGCGATCGGCATCCTGATGTTCTCCCGCGGCTGGATCGGCGGCGGCGACGCCAAGATGTTCGCAGCCGCGGCGCTCTGGTTCGGCTTTGATCACTTGGGTGATTTCACGCTGCTCTCGGCCATGGCCGGCGGCGTGTTGACCGTCTTCCTCTTGGTGTTCCGGACTATGCCCCTGCCGAGCCTGGCGCGGACGCAGGATTGGCTGGTGCGCCTGCATCATCCACGCACCGGTGTCCCGTACGGTATCGCCATGGCGGCCGCAGCCCTCATGGTCTACCCCTCAACCCCGTGGTTCCTCAGCGCCGTGAACTGAGGCTCGAATCACTCCGGGGCCGATCTATTGGCAGGCGCGGCCCCGAACAGCCTATCGCGTCCGTAAGCAAACAATCCAATCAACGAAAAATCCACTGGGTGTCGGCAGGCCTCGCAAAAGGGCCAGCCGCCGCCCTTTTTGCTTTGGCCAAAGCGCCACAGTCGCCCCCTGAAGTCACCTGCTTCGTATCGTTTCGGAACCGCAGTTAACGGCCCGTTGACCATTATTTCCGACTATCGGCTTCAGAACCGGGGTTTCGAAATTCGGGGCGAAGGACCAAAGCGCTATGAGACGAGCACGCGTGATTGTGATGGCGATCGCCATTTTTGCAGCATTGGCAGCCGGGCTCTTGGCCTACGGCATGATGGGCCGGCCGGCGCCCAAGGTGGCCGCCAAGGTCAATATGGACACCGTCAAGGTACTTGTTGCCAGCAAAGCCATTGGCTTTGGTGACGAAGTGCGCACGGCGGACCTGACGTGGGCAACCTGGCCGAAGGAATTGGTTGGCGACAAAGACAACTACGTCACCGAAGCCAAGAACCCCGACGCCATCAAGCTGATGGCCGGCTCGGTCGCGGCCTCGCCCTTCCTGGCCAAGGAGCCGATCCGCGAGAACAAGCTGCGCAAGCTCGGCAGCGGCGGCGTCCTGGCCGCCATCCTGCAGTCCGGCATGCGCGCCGCCTCCACCAAGATCACCGAGGAAACCTCGGCCGGCAGCTTCATCCTTCCCAATGACCGCGTCGACGTGATCGTCACCCGCAAACAGCGCTCGGCCAGCGGCCGCGGCGACCAGCAGGTGTCTGAAACTCTGTTCCGCAACATCCGCGTGCTCGCCATCGGCCAGGACCTGGACCAGAAGGACGGCAAGAAGGTCGCAACCGGCAAGACCGCGACCCTGGAGCTGACGCCCAGCCAGTCCGAGACGCTCGCCCTGAACAATTCGATCGGCGAAATCTCGCTCGCGCTGCGCAGCCTGGAAGACGCCATCAAGTCCAAGAATGGCATGGCCGAGGATGACGGCCCAAGGAAAGACAAGCCCACCGGTATCAAGGTTCTGCGTTACGGCAACTGGTCGCGCACTTACGGCTTGAACTGATCAACGCCGCCACCCCACACGCCAGCAGAGCCTCGAACGGGCAATTCCCAAAGGTACTCCTCGATGAGCAAGAACATTCCCCTGATGCGAGCGGCCAAGACCTGGTCAGCCATCACAATGATCGGCCTGGCGGCGCTCCCGGCCGTCGCGGCGCTGTCGGTTGCGTCCGGTTCGGCCCTGGCGGCTGGCGTGAACACCGATGTCAACCACACCGGCCTGCTGCGCATTGGTTTCAACGAGAAACTCCCCGCCACGCGCCAGATCGTGATCGGCCTCGACAAGTCGATGGTGGTTGAGCTGCCGCGCGATCTGAAAGACGTGGTGGTCTCGAACCCGACCAATCTCGATGCGGTGGTGCAGACCTCAAACCGCGTTTTCCTGATCGGCAAGAAGATGGGCGACGCCAACGTCTTCTTCTTCGATGAAAACGGCGAACAGATTCTCACCCTGGAAGTGCGCGTCGAGCGCGACATGCAGGTGTTCGACCGCATGTTGGAGCGCCTGATCCCCGGCGCCCACATCAATGCCGAAGTCCTCAACGACACCATCGTGCTCTCTGGTTCGGTGCCGAACCCAGCCGACAGCGCCCGCGCTTCGGAAATCGCGGCCCGCTTCATGCAGCGTCCGGCCGAAGGCAACGCGACGGCGCCCTTGAAGGTGATCAATCTGCTGCGCGTGGAAGCCAAGGAGCAGGTGATGCTCAAGGTCACGGTGGCCGAGGTGCATCGCGACGCCATCAAGCGCTTGGGCATCAACTGGAACACCGGCAACATTGGCGACACGGCCTTGCAGTTCGGATCGAACCTGTCGTTCCCGGTCAGCAACGCCACCGGCAAGAACACTTTCCTCTCCGGTGTGTTCGGCCCGTCGGGCAATCTTGGCAGCTGCGGCCTGCCGCTCTCAATCGGCGGCCAGACCGTACCAGGAAGCACCACGGCAACGAGCAAGAAACTCGCCTCGTTTGCGGCCGGTCAGATGACCTGCCTTGCTTACACTCTAGAGGCATTCGAGCGCACCGGTCTGTTGAAGACGCTGGCCGAGCCGACATTGACGGCGATCTCGGGTGAAACCGCAAGCTTCCTGGCGGGCGGCGAGTTTCCGGTCCCAGTGGGCCAGAGCAACACCGGTGCGATCTCGATACAGTTCAAGCCGTTCGGCGTCAGCCTTTCATTCTCGCCGCTGGTGCTGTCGGAAGGCCGCATCAACCTGAAGGTCGCCACCGAAGTCAGCGAGCTGACGAATGATGGCGCTGTCACGCTCAGCTCGATCACCATCCCGGCTCTGAAAGTCCGGCGCGCCAATACGACGGTTGAACTGCCAAGCGGCGGCTCGCTGGTGATCGGCGGCCTGATCTCGGACGACACACGTCAGAACATCGATGGCGTGCCAGGCCTCAAGACCTTGCCGGTGCTCGGATCGCTGTTCCGCAGCCGCGATTTCCAGAAGAAGGAAACCGAGCTGATGGTGATCGTGACGCCGTACATGGTCAACGCGGTCAATCGCGACAAACTCGATCTGCCAACGGACAATCTGGACTCGAGCACCGATACCCAGGCCACGCTGATCGGCCAGTTGAACCGGGTCTACGGCAAGAAGCCGAAGCTTCCCGAAGGCAAATATCACGGCAATTACGGTTTCATCGTCGAGTAAGCACGGGGTGGATGGAGAACGATCATGATGCAACACTTGAACATGCCCGGCCGCCTCGGCACACGCCACAAGGCCGCCACGCTTCGCCTCCTGGCCGTCTCGGCGCTCGCCATCGGCATCGCCGGCTGCGGACACCGCTTCGAGGGCGAGCAGACCGCAGCGCTGACCCAGCCGATGCAGACGGCAGAGCAACGCCATCCGATCGAGGTTGAAAAGGCGCGCACCTCGATGGCCTTGGTCGCCCCGGCGGCCGCACACGGGCTCAACACCTATCAGAAAGAGCGGGTTCGTCATTTCGTTGGCCTGTGGCGCAACGAAGGCGACGGGAAAATGACGGTTGCCGGCAACAACCGCGCGGCGCTGGGAGACTTGCGCGACATCCTGGTCGATGCCGGCGTGCCGGTGGGCGCGGTCGAGATCGGCCGCTACGACGGAAATCAACCCGGCGTAAAGGTTTCTTACGCACGCTACATCGCCGAGGGACCGAAATGCGGCGTCTGGCATGACAACCTGGCCGAGAATTCGAACAACGACATCTACGGCAACTTCGGCTGCGCGGCGCAGCACAACCTGGCAGCGATGGTTGCAAATCCGCGCGACTTCAAGACGCCGCGCGATCAAGTGGACTGGTCGGACGCCGATCGCAAGGACTTCATCTTCAAGGCTTGGCGCAATGGCGCCAAGACCGAAGGCGACACGACGACAGTATCCAAGGACGGCAACGTTAGCGACGTGGCGAAGAAATAATGAGCAACCATCCCTTTACGTCCCAGAGCCTGACTGTCGGCGAGAACATGCTTCCCGACGGTCTGGACCACCCGAGCGCCGAGCAGGCCTACCACGAGGCCCAATCGATCCACGAGAATCACGAGCGTGCGCGGCCGATCCCGCGCATCTCGATCCTGGGGTTTTGCGAGCAGCCGGTCACCGCGCAAGTGGTGCAGGCCGCCAGCGAGGACCGTAGGTTGGCCAAGGCTCATGTAGGCGTTCACATGGGTGGCATCTATGCCGCCATCGCCTACTTCCAGGAGAACCCGTCACCCAATCTGGTGATCCTGGAATCCATGCTGGACCGCAACTCGATGCTGGCCGCCATGGATCAGCTGTCCGAGCACTGCGATAGCGGCACCCGCGTGATCATGGTCGGTCACAGCAACGACGTGCAGCTCTATCGCGAGCTGCTGCGCCGTGGCGTCAGCGAATATCTCGTCGCCCCGATCTCGCCGCTCTACCTGATGGAGAGCATCTCGAACCTTTATGCCGATCCGGAAACCGATCCCGTCGGCCAGATGGTGGCCTTTGTCGGCGCCAAGGGCGGCGTCGGCTCCTCGACCATCTGCCACAACGTGGCCTGGGTGATGAGCCGCATCCTGCAGAGCAACGTCTGCATCGCCGATCTCGACCTACCCTTCGGCACCGCCGGCCTCGACTTCAACCAGGACCCGGCCCAGGGCATCGCCGACGCATTGGCCAGCCCTGAGCGACTTGACGAAGTGCTGCTCGACCGCCTGCTCGCCAAGTGCACGGATCATCTCAGCCTGTTCGCGGCCCCGAGCGTGCTCGATCGCAACTACGAGATCGATCCGCAGGCGTTCGAATGGGTGCTCGATGTGGTGCGCCAGAACGTACCGCATGTCGCCATCGACGTGCCGCACATCTGGACGCCTTGGGCCAAGCAGGTGTTGATGCAGGCCGACCAGATCGTGATCACGGCCGTGCCGGATCTGGCCAATCTGCGCAATGCCAAGAATCTGGTCGATCTGCTCAAGGGCGCGCGCAAGAACGACAAGCCGCCGCATCTGGTGCTCAACTTCATGGGCATGCCGAAACGGCCGGAGATCTCGGCCAAAGAGTTCGGCGAGGCGCTCAGCCTCACGCCCCGCACCGCCATCGAGTTCGATGCTGAAACCTTCGGTCTGGCCGCCAACAACGGCCAGATGGTGGAAGAGCTGTCGGCCAAGTCCAAGGCTGCCGAACATTTCCGTTCGTTGGCCTACACGCTGACCAACCAGGCCGCACCCAAAGTTGAGCAGAAGTCCATGCTGGCGCCGCTGCTGGCGCGCTTCAACAAGAAGAAAGCGGGAGCTTAAGGTCCATGTTTGGCAAACGTAACAGTGGCCAGCTTCCGCCGGTCAAGCGCACGGGACCCGCTCCCGCTGCGCTGCCGCCGGCGGCTGGAAGCAAGGACGCGCCCAAGCCGATGGCGCAAGCGCAGGCTCCTAAGCCTGCGCAGTCATCGGCGCGACCCAATCCCGCAGAGCTGGCCGCCAAGGGCAAGGGCGAGGCCATCGCCGCGCGTCCTGCCGAGGCGGCCAAGCCCAAGCCCGTCGAACGCAAGCACTCCGAGGAGTACTACGACATTAAGACCACCGTCTTTAATGCGCTGATCGACACCATCGACTTGACGCAGCTCGCCAAGCTCGATGCCGACGCGGCGCGCGAGGAGATCCGGGATATCGTCTCGGAGATCATCCAGGTCAAAAACGTTGTGATGTCGATCGCCGAGCAGGAAGAGCTGCTCGAGGACATCTGCAACGACGTGCTCGGCTACGGTCCGCTAGAGCCACTGCTGGCGCGCGACGACATCGCCGACATCATGGTCAACGGCGCCGGCGTCACCTTCATCGAAGTCGCCGGAAAGGTCGAGCAGACCAACATCCGCTTTGCTGACAACGCGCAGCTGATGAACATCTGCCAGCGCATCGTCAGCCAGGTCGGCCGCCGCGTCGACGAAAGCTCGCCGATTTGCGACGCCCGCTTGCCGGACGGTTCGCGCGTCAACGTCATCGCTCCGCCGCTGGCGATCGATGGCCCGTGCCTGACCATTCGTAAGTTCAAGAAGGACAAGCTGACGCTCACCCAGCTGCAGAAATTCGGCTCGATCTCCGAGGAAGCCAAGACCATCCTCGAGATCATCGGCCGGGTGCGTTGCAATATCATCATTTCGGGCGGCACCGGTTCAGGCAAGACGACGCTGCTCAACTGCCTGACCGGCTCGATCGATATGGAAGAGCGCATCATCACCTGCGAAGACTCGGCTGAGCTTCAGCTGCAGCAGCCGCATGTGGTGCGCCTGGAAACCCGCCCGCCGAACCTGGAAGGCGAAGGCCAGATCACCATGCGTGATCTCGTCAAGAACTGCCTGCGTATGCGTCCTGAACGCATCATCGTCGGCGAAGTCCGTGGCCCGGAGTGCTTCGATCTTCTCCAGGCCATGAACACAGGCCATGACGGCTCGATGGGAACGTTGCACAGCAACAGCCCCCGTGAAGCCATCTCCCGTATGGAATCGATGATCATGATGGGCGGTTTCGCGCTGCCCTCCAAGACCATCCGTGAAATGATCGTCGGCTCGGTCGACGTCATCGTGCAGGCCTCGCGCCTGCGCGATGGTTCGCGCCGCATCACGCACATCACCGAAGTGCTGGGCATGGAAGGCGACGTCGTCACGCTGCAGAACATCATCGTCTATGACGTCACCGGCGAGGACGCCAACGGCAAGCTGATCGGCCGCCACCGCTCCACCGGCATCGCGCGTCCGCGCTTCTGGGAGCGTGCGTCCTATTACGGCGAAGAAGGCCGTCTGGCCGAAGCGCTTGCCTCGGCCGAAGTTCGCGACATGGACGGCTCGCCGATGGGAGAAAAGAATGCTTAACGGCGACTACACGTTCATGCTGTTCATTGCCCTGATCGCGCTGGCGATTGGCATGTTCGCGTACGTCGCGGTGTCGCCGCTTGTGACCGGCGAACATCGCTCGGAAAAGCGGTTGGACGCGCTCACCAAGGGCAAGCCCAACCGCGTCGGTACGCGCCAGGAAAAGTTGGACGACCGGCGCAAGCAGGTGCAGGACACGCTGAAGTATGCCGATCAGAAGCGCGCTGCAGGCAAAAAAGCGACGCTGAAGACCAAGCTGGTGCAGGCCGGGCTCGCAGCCTCGCCGCAGCAGTTCCATATGGCCAGCGGCATCATGGGAGCGATCGGCTTCGTGATTGCCCTGGTCGGCGGCCTGAGTTTCGTCACCGCCGCCTTGGTCGGGTTCGCCTCGGGCATGGGACTGCCGCGCTGGATCCTGCGCTTCCTGGCCAAGCGCCGTCAGTCCAAGTTCACCAACGAGTTCGCCAACGCCATCGACGTGATCGTGCGCGGCGTCAAGACCGGTCTGCCGCTGGGCGAGTGCCTGGCCATCATCGCCCGCGAAAGCCCCGAGCCGGTGAAGGGCGAGTTCGTCGACCTTGTTGAAGGCCAGAAGCTCGGCATCCCGTTGCAGGAATGCTTTGACCGTATGCTGGAAAGCATGCCGCTCTCGGACGTGAACTTCTTCTCGATCGTGGTGTCGATCCAGCAGAGTTCGGGCGGCAATCTCGCCGAGGCTCTCGGTAATCTCTCTGGTGTGTTGCGTTCTCGCAAAATGCTGGCGGCCAAAGTGGCGGCCCTGTCGGGCGAAGCCAAGGCGTCTGCGGCCATTCTGGGCGGCCTGCCGTTCATCGTGATGATCATGGTCTATATGACGTCGCCGGCCTACATCATGTTGCTGTTCAATGAAAAGCTTGGTCACATCATCCTCGCCGTCGCCGGGTTCTGGCTGACGTGCGGCATCGTCGTGATGCGCCAGATGGTCAACTTCAAATACTGATCCGAACTTTGGAGCGAGCCGAGCGAAGGCCCGCAGACTCGAGGCACTGCCATGATGGACCTCCTTGAACTGATCGTCACGCCACAGTTTGGCTTCATGGTGCTGGCCTCGATTGCGGCCTTCGCCACAGTGATCACGATCTCCCTGCCGGCCCTGTCACGCGACAAGGTCAACGCCCGCATGAAGATCATGGCCATCGAGCGCGACAAGATGCGGACCAGTCGCGTCAGCGAACTGACCGGCGGCGACCGCACGCGGCTGCGTCACTCGTCCAAGGGACTGATGACGCAGATCGTCGATCAGCTCAATCTGCGCCAGGCGTTTGAGACCGACGAGGTCAAGGACAAGCTGAAGATGGCCGGCCTGCGTGGTCACGCGCCGGTGGTGGCCTTCGTGTTCTTCCGCATGGCCGCCCCGATCATCACGCTGATTGCCACCACCTGCTACTTATTCCTCTACAACGACCACGGCTTCCCGGTGCTGGCCCGCATCGGCATGTCGCTGGCCGGCGGCTACGTTGGCTTCTATCTACCGAACGTCTTTATTCAGAACATCATAACCCGCCGCCAGACCGCGCTGAGCTACGCCTTCCCCGATGCGCTCGATCTGCTGCTGATCTGCGTGCAGTCCGGCATGTCGACGGAAGCCGCCTTCGGCAAGGTCGCTAAGGAGCTGCAGAATTCGTCGGTCGAGCTGGCCGAGGAGATGCACCTGACGACGGCCGAGCTGAGCTACCTCAGCGACCGCAAACTGGCGTTCGAGAACTTGGCCAAGCGCACCGGCGTTCCCACCATCAAGGCCGTTTGCATGAGCCTGGCGCAGGCCGAGCGCTACGGTACGCCGGTGAGCCAGGCCTTGCGCGTCATGGCCAAGGAAAACCGCGAGCTGCGCATGGCCGCCGCCGAGAAGAAAGCCGCCGCCCTGCCGCCAAAACTCACGGTGCCGATGATCGTGTTCAATCTGCCCGTGCTCTTCGCGGTGATCATCGGACCGGCTGCGATCCAGTACTTTAATCTGCAGAAGGGTAA
>JANMVX010000133.1:0-2830 GCA_031393505.1 Hyphomicrobiaceae bacterium
CAGCAGCAGCGACCCCGGGATCAGCGTTATCCCCGCTTTGCCGGGTGCGGAAACGTCGCCGACGTTCGTGACCAGATAGTCCTTCATGTTCGGCATCACACCGTCATAGAGGTCGAAGAAATAATCCGCGATGGTGGTGCGCTGGTTGCGCGCCTTCAGCCAGCCCTCGCCGCCAATCAGGATCATCGACGAGTTGCACTGGGCGTCGAGATCGACCATCAGTACGCGCTTCTTGCCCCACGCCGACAGCGCATGGGCGAGCATGACGGCGGTGGTGGACTTGCCCACGCCGCCCTTACGATTGGCCACAGCCAAAAAATACGCCACTCCGTACCCCCCATGAAATCCCCTAGATCATTGGAGGCCATAGCTGATTTGCCTTGGCAGGATAAGGCGGCACTTTGGCTTGCACATGGCGACACCCGTAACCGGGAGCCGGCCGCCGGGCGCGGAGCGCGGCGCGTTTGCAGTTCTTGATCAGACTTTCCGGCAGTAATTCAGGCGGTTGTAGACCCTACGGAATCCGGCGGCCTGGATGTTCTTGAACGAGGGACCAGCCTCGCCGGGATGCGGGATGCCGGTCTCGGTGGTGAGCAGCGTACACCCTGCTTGGGCGGCGGCCCGGATGCGCGCGGCCAGCAGGGCCGACTGCGCGCCCCGGCGGCGGTGCGAGGGCCGGGTCGCTCCGATCCCGAACCAGGCGGCATTTCCAGAGCTATAGAGCGCGCCCGACGCGACGGCGTCGCGCCCGTCGAAGGCCGAAAAACAGCGCCAGCCTGGGCGGCCGACGATGGCGACCAGCCATTGGCCGACGATGGGCGGCAGCCCGAATCCGGCGGCCGCCGCCGCACCGAAAGCGTCGGCGTCTGCGGCGCCGATTTCGCGAACCTCCAGGGAGGTCTGGGCTTCGATCGGTTCGGCGCCGCGCAGAAACTTCGCCCACGTCCGGTTGTGCGCGACGAGGCCGCGCGACATGCACAGATCGCTCAACTCCGAAAGATCCTCCGGGCAATGCACAATCCAATTGCGCACCCCGGCTTGGTCGAAACTGGCAATCGCGGCGTCGAGGGCGCCGGGACGCGGCGGCGCTGCAATGCCAAGCCCGGTGAACCGGTTGAACTGAATGTGGTCGATGGTCTTGCAGACGAGGAGGGCGCCGTCGTCGATCCGCTCGCAGCCAAACCCAAGCGCGGACCCGACGGCCTCTGGCGCCGCCCGGTACACATCCACCCAGGCGTCTCTCTCGACGAACTCGATGGCGGTCCGGTCTTGCGCCGTCAGGGGAGTGGGTTGCGAACTCTGGTCCACGGGGCGCAGCTCCTCATTGCTACTGGCGGAGTTCTCAATTGCGATTGGCCTCGGCTTCCTTGGCCGTGTCGGAATATTCCTGGAATGTCGACACCTTGCCGTTCTTGTAGGTGAAGACGTGGACGAAATCGGACTCGAAGCTCTTCTTGGTCGCCTTGTTGGTCTCGGCATAGTGCCCAAGCACAAACACCTTGTCGCCCGACGGGTAAAAATCCTTCGGCGCAAATTCGCTCACATCATACAACGATCCCAGCGTTTTGAAGAAATCTTCGACGCCGGACTTGCCGGTGCGCACGCCCAGGCACGGGCAATCGGACGGACGGCCCACCACGTCCCAGCGCACATCGTCGGCGACGCCGGCGACCAGGCCGGCCACGTCGCCCTTGCCGAAGGCATCGTAGAGCGCCTGCACGGCTTTGACGTTGCCCGCATCGTCGGCCATGGCCAGCCGGCCGCCAAACGGAGCCAGGAAAAGCAGTGCAAGAACGATCGGCAGGCTGGTGCGCAGGAACTTTTGCATGACAGTCTCCTTGGTGATTTCGGCGGTTGCCTTATCGTCGCCGATGGGTTAGATTTACGGTGTAAACTTACACTGTAAATTTTACGCTGTAAAGGCCCATATGGCGAAGGCCGCAAAAATTTCCGTGAAGCGCGCCAAGCCGGCGCTGAACCGGCGCGTAATTGCAGAGGCGGCGCTCAAGCTTATCGACGCCGAGGGGCTCGAGGACCTGTCGATGCGCCAGCTCGGAACGGGGCTCGGGGTGGAGGCGATGGCGCTCTACCACCACTTCAAAAACAAGGCCGAGCTGCTGGACGCCGTGCAGGAACTGCTGTTCGAGGAGATTGAAGCCAGTGCGCCTCCGGGACCGGCGCCGGTGCAGCGGTTGCGGGCGATGTTCGAAGGATCGCGTCATGTCGCTATCGCCCACCCGCGCGCCTATCTGCTGGTCCCGACGCGACGCTTCCGCACCAGGCCGATGCTCGAGTTCTACGAGCGGTTGCTGCGCATCTTTCACGAGGCGGGCCTCACCGACGAGGCGTCCGCCCGCTATTTCCGGGTTCTGGCGGGATTTGCGACCGGCGCCGCACTGGCCGAAATCGGCAGCCGGGCCATGCAGCCGGACGCGAGCCCTGTCATCCTCGAAGACTTTTCGGACAAGACATTTCCGCGCGTGACGGCGGTGGTTCCGTATCTGCAAGTCGCCAAACTCGGCAGAATCTACGACTTCGGCCTAAATCTCATATTCGAGGCCATGGAGGCCGAGATCGGCAAGCCGCCACTGCAAGCACGCGAGACACATTGACCGAATGACGCCCGAGCCTGACGTTCAGAGCGTTCGCACCGTCAATGCGAGCGCGCAGTCCTTGATCGTCCCGCTCCCCTGCGTCCCCCCGCGCCTTGAGGCGGCGCTCCCGCCCGTGTATCCCTCGGCGCAGCAAAATCGCCTTTCAAGGAGAATGACAGTGCTTGCACCCGGCAGTCTGGTGACGGTGTTTGGCGGGTCGGGCTTTGTCGGCCGGC
>JANMVX010000143.1:0-3200 GCA_031393505.1 Hyphomicrobiaceae bacterium
CGAGCCAACAAAGGTTGATTGACGCGGCGCGTCAATCAAAGCGCTTGCCATCACCGTGGCCAGCGTCAATCATCAAATCGCTCGGCCGCCTCGTCGCATCCTGATTGACGCGCCGTTCGCATCCAGATTGTCGCGCTACACGACACAGTGCTTTGGGCCCGCGTGCTGGATCGCCGTCGCGCCGCCATGGCGTCCCGCATGGTGGCGATCGACCCGCGCCTGACCCCGGTGGCAGCGGAGGCGGACTTGCATATTCAGCCCCGGCTGGGCACCAACGTCGCCGTGCTGAACGGGATCCTCCAGCAGCTGATCGCGCAGGGCTACGCCGACCATGCGTTCCTGGAGGCGCATACGGTAGGTTTCCAGGACCTCGCCAAGACCGTCGCGCGGTATGCGCCTGATCGCGTCGCGGAGATCGCGCATGTTCCGGCCGGACAGATCGTGCAAGCGGCGCAGATAATCGGCAGCTCGCGCATGCTGCTGTCCACCTGCCTGCAGGGCATCTACCAGTCCAATCAGGGCACCGCGGCTGGTGTGCAGGTCAACAACGTCAACCTCGTGCTGGGCCGCATCGGCCGCCCCGGCTGCGGCATCTTGCAGATGAACGGGCAGCCCACTGCGCAAAACACCCGGGAATGCGGGGCGGGCGGTGACCTGCCGGCTTTCCGCAACTGGGACAATCCAACGCATTTGGAGCAGCTCGCCGAACTATGGAACGTGGACCCTAAGTCGATCCCGAACTGGGGGCCGCCGACGCATATCCTGCAGATGTTCAACTTCATCGAAAGCGGTTCGATCCGCCTGCTCTGGGTCCAGGCGACGAACCCGGCCGTTTCCATGCCAAACCTCGGCCGCCTGCGCGCCGCCTTGCAGAAGGACAGCCTGTTCCTGATCGTGCAGGACGCGTTCCTGACCGAGACGGCGGCGATGGCCGACGTGGTGCTGCCCGCCGCGATGTGGGGCGAGAAGACCGGCTGCTTCACCAATGTCGGCCGCACCGTGCACATCAGCCACAAGGCGATAGAGCCGCCGGGCGAAGCGCGGTCAGATCTCGACATCCTACTCGATTTCGCCCGCCGCATGGACTTCCGGGACAAGGACGGCGCTTCCCTGATCAAGTGGTCGAATGCGGAGGGCGCGTTCGAAGCGTGGAAGGCGGCGACGGCGGGCCGGCCTTGCGACTACACGGGCCTGAGCTACGCGAAGCTCAGCCAGGGCAGCGGCATTCCCTGGCCCTGCAATTCCGAGCACCCGGACGGGTCGGACCGACACTACGAGGATCTCCACTTCCCGACCGACCCCGAACACTGCGAGAGCTTCGGCCACGACCTGTTGACAGGAGCCGAGTATACCGAGGCGCAGTATCGCGCAAAGGATCCTAGGGGTCGCGCCTTCCTGCGCGCGGCGGATTACGTGCCCCCAACGGAGGAGCCCGATGCCGACTACCCCTTCTACCTCAGCACGGGCCGCGTTGTCTTCCAGTTCCATACCCGCACCAAGACCGCGCGGTCCCCGGCGCTGAACCAGGCGGCGCCCGACGCCTTCATCCAGGTTAGCGTGGAAGATGCGCGCCAGCTTGGCATCGCGGCCGGCGAAATGCTGCGCGCCACCTCACGGCGGGGTGCTGCCGAAGCGCCGGCGCGCATCGGAGACATCGGAGCCGGGCAGGCGTTCATGCCGTTCCACTATGGCTATTGGGACGATCCCGGCCGTGTCCGCGCGGCCAACGAACTGACGCTGTTCGAGTGGGATCCGGTCAGCAAGCAGCCGCACTTCAAATACGCCGCAGTCAAGCTGGAAAAGGCTGCTGGACTGCCGCCGCTGCCTCCGCCAGAGGTGATCGTGTTGCGAGGTGCCCCGACCGGGGCAGTCCAGGCCGCGGGCGCTATCGAACAACCGGCGAAACGCGCCCATCTGGCGGACTGTTTGGGCCTGCTGCACGCGGCCGAGGAGCGGATGCTCAAAGGCTGGGCGAAGCTGCGAGACACCCATGGCAGCACGCCCGACGTCGGCATGCAGTGCCTGCTGTTCAGCAGCTGGGCGCAGACGAACATCGCCGCGCTGAAACCCTACGTGGACCAGTATGGCGAGCGTATCGAGGGTGAGCCGGAGGTGCTGGACCGGGCGCTGCTGATCCAGCGGAAACCGAATGCCTTCGGGCTGCTGCGGGACTTGCAGGACCTTTGGCTGATGGCCAACGAATCCATGGTCTCGATCATGACGCTGATGCAGGGCGCGCTGGCGCTGGACGACTATGCGTTCGAGGCGGTCCTTAAAGACATCGAGACCCGCAGCTCGCGCCAACGCGACTGGTTGCTGACCCGAATCCGGCAAGCCGCCCCGCAGACGCTCACCGTCCCGTCCTGAGTCGATCGTGCATGGTGCGATGCCAATGATATTGGCTACATCTTCGGCTTCGCTGGCAATAGCGTGCTCGACGCTCAAGTTGCGGAAGCAGCCGACCATCTGCGCTTCTGGCACGCGCAGTCGGATCAACCGAAACTGCGATGTTATAAAACCCTCGAATACCAAGCCGGCAGCTGGTCGACACCGCGCCGCGTGATCGCGCGCATCGAGGAGTCGATGCGTCCCGAGCCCACCCCTGACCAACCCGACGCGATGCCCACAGGTCGCGGGTGAAAATGCTGCGGCAAGCACACCGATGGCGATGCGGCTGCCAGGGCCTAATCGAACCTATCTCGGAGACTATCGCGAGGGTCAAACAAGGGCGGTCATAGGCGACCCGCAATGGCATCTGCCGTCAGATAGGCCAAAGCGAATATCGTCTCAGTCGGATTGTAAGCTGATAGTGTCGGGAACTGGCCACCGCCACAGGCATACAACCCCCTTACCTCATGCACCTGGCCGTCAACGGCGGTCACCGACGTTGCAGGGTCCTGGCCCATGCGCGTCAGGCCACTGTCGTGCACGGTGACATGGTAGTTGGGCGTCGCTGAGTCCTCCCACCAGTCCGTCATGCCCATTTCTTTGGCCAGGCGCCGCTTCACCTTCATGAAATACAGGGCATGCCGCCGGTCAAAGTCGGTCCAGTCATGGGTGATACGTAGCGCCGGCTGGCCGTAATTGTCCTTCACAACCGGATCAAGATCGCAATAGGCGGCCGGCGAGGGCAGCGAAGAATGCTGCGAATACATCCGGTTCAGCTTCAGGAAATTGTCGCGCATCCAGGTCTTGAAACC
>JANMVX010000225.1:0-2337 GCA_031393505.1 Hyphomicrobiaceae bacterium
GCGCGACCGGCTACTGGCGCGCAATCCCGTGACCGAGGACGGCGCCAAGTTCAGCGCGGCCATGACACGCTGGAAAGACAGCCTGTTCGTGTTCGTCACGCGCCGTGACGTGCCGGCGACCAACAACGTGTCCGAGCGCCAGCTGCGCCCGTCCGTGATCTTCCGTAAAGTGACGAACGGTTTCCGCTCGGTCTGGGGCAGCGAGGTTTACGCCGACATCTGCTCCGTCACCGCAACCGGCGCCCTGCACGGCCGCTCCGCCCTCGACGCCATCCAAACCTGCCTCGCCGGCCGATCCGTGCTCAACTCATCTTAGCTAAGGGGCGCGAGGGGGTGAGCAGTTACGTCGACGGCATGGTCGATGTGTTGCGAATCAATATCTATCTGAGCAAAGATGGGGCGCTCGTCACGATCTGGAATGGACTGGTTGAGCCTATACTCGCCGAGGGGCAATTCGATATTCCAGACTTGCCAAGTTTTCAGGACATCTATTGCGAGACCCTGTTTCGCGGGTACATAGAATGGAACGAGGAAGCACTGGTCATATTGAAGGCGCTACGGATCGACAGTGGCCAGCACTCTGCGCTGCAACGACTCGCTGGCGCGCGAAATGACTTGCGATGTGAAACGCAGGCACTTGATTGAAACGAACTTATTGGCGGTAGCAGGAAAAAGGAGACGGAGGTAGGGAATGTTGCCGACCGGCTGGGAATCCCATCCCGCTCCGAAACAGGGTTGGGACACCGACCTACAATATGTCGTCTATCTGCATGCATGCCAATTGGTCAGCTACAATCGATTGGTCGAGATGCTGCATGGGCTGTTCGGCCTGACGCTCTCAGAAGGCGCCATCGCCAACATGCTGGCGCGCGCGGCCACCCCGTTCGCGGTTGCGGGCCGGAATATCGCGGCCGAGGTTCGCGCCGCCCCCGTCTTCGCCAGCGACGAAACCTCGGCGCGCGTGCATGGCAAAACCCGTTGCCGTCGCGGCTTGCCGCGGAGGCAACAAGCCATGTGGCAGTGGGTGTTCGGCTGCGCGACGGCGGTTGCCCATATCATCGCCCCAAGTCGCGGCAAGGCCGTGGTCACGACGTTCCTCGACGGGGCACGGCCCAAGGTGTGGATCTCCGACCGGCTCGCAGCCCAGTGCGGTCATGCCGAGCAGCACCAGTTCTGCCTGGCTCATCTGATAAGAGACGCACAATACGCCATCGACGACGGCGACACGCTCTTTGCGCCCGGCTTCAAGGGCCTATTGAAGCGCGCCTGCGCCATCGGCCGGCGCCGTGACGGCCTGGCCGACACGACGCTTGCTGGCCATCGGCGCAATCTCGACCGGCGTCTCGATAGGCTGCTTGCGGCCGACCCCAACGGCAAGGCCGGCCTCAAGCTGAAATGGGCCATCCTCGCCTGCCGCAAGAACCTGTTCGTGTTCGTCACAAGGCGCGATGTTCCGGCCACCAACAACGTCTCGGAGCGGGCGTTGCGTCCCTCGGTCATCTTCCGCAAAGTGACCAACGGATTCCGATCAGGCTGGGGAGCAGTGGTCTATGCGGACATCCGCTCGATTGTGGCAACCGGCCAACTGAATGGCCGGAGCGCCCTCACTGCAATCCGCCAAGCTCTTGGCGCCGGCAGCGCTGCCGCCGCGTAATTGCGCGGCATGGGGTGAGCAGTTACTACGACTAAGGATACAATCAGCGACTTCACTCATCTTGTGGATCACATATATCTCGAAAATGCAATCTTCACGACCCTAAACGCGACGAACAATGTCGCTCTTTCCGCAACAGAATTCCTGAGTAGCGCGACAGGAACGGCGACGACTGCCGCCCAGCAAATAATCTACAATTCGACAACTGGCGCGCTGATCTATGACAGCAACGGAAGTGCTGCCGGAGGCGCCACACAGTTTGGGCTATTGGCAGCGGGGTTGACGCTCAGCAACGGCGATTTCTTTGTTACCTGAGGTGGTCAACCACGTGACTCGCCCGGTGTGAGGCAGTTTCGAACGACAAGGAGAGCTGTCAGCATCGCAGCATTTCTGCCAAGTCTGTGCGGTGGGCACCACGCCAGGCGCGACGTGAGTGTCTACCACCACGTTGATAACCGAGTCGCCATGCGCGCCCGCATGGCGCTGAAGCGGCAGGTGCGATATCGTAGCCTTGGACATGAACTGGCGGCTGCGGCGCCTACGACGCCGGCCGTAAGTCAGGGGGCAGGATGACACTCACGCGGGAACTGGCTGACATCCTCGCGGCGGTCGACCGTCCCGGCGATTACTTTGTCACTGGCCGGGCCGATTTTCTGGCGCCACGGATCGAGGTTGATGGCGTC
>JANMVX010000226.1:0-4345 GCA_031393505.1 Hyphomicrobiaceae bacterium
GTCTCGCGAGTTCACATCGCGAGGCCAGAAGTAAATGTCACGACCATCCAGATCACCGTTTCTCACTGTAACCGAAGCCGCCGACTATCTCCGCCTCAAACCGCATACCCTCAACAACATGCGCTGGCGCGGCACCGGACCCAGGTTCCGCAAGCATGGCGGCCGCATCTTTTTACCACCGGGATGACGTCAAAGACTGGTCCGAAACCAACCGGCGCAAGTTGTCGTCGGGTCTCAAGACATGACCGGCGCCAGGGCGCAAGGTCTTGTCACAATGCAGCTTGGGCCAGAGAGCGACCTGGAACGCCTGCGCAAGCTCAACAACGAGGTCGCCCAGGAACGCCTGACCAGCCTCGATCGCTCGCTGCTGGTGCGAGCCAAGGACGGCGTGCTGACGCTGCCGGCGAGCGCCGACCACGCCTTGCTGCGATGCGGCGTACTGATAAGCTCGCCGATGTTTTTTGAATAGTTGCACGCGAGGCCCCCATGCCCGAACCCCACCACCCCCGCATTTTCCTCTCCTACGCCCGCTCCGACCTCGATGCCGCGCTGGACCTGCGCGCCCGCATCGAAGCCGAACTGGGCGAGCACACGGTCTGGCATGACGTGCGCGACCTTGGTGGCGACCACTGGTGGACCGAAATCGAGGACGCGATCCGAGGGGGGTCCGGCATCGAGCATGTCGTGCTGCTCGCCTCGGCCGATGCGCTGGCACGCCCCGTCGTGCGGCGCGAATGGCTGCTGGCCTGGCGCGAGGGCAAGGCACTGACCAACGTCTTCTGGTCCGCGCGCCCCGGTTTCACGCCGCCGCCGCTGAGCGAAGCACAAAATTTCGTCCGCGCCAAGAGCATGCTCGACCTGTCGCTTCCAGATCGCTGGTCGCAACTGATCAGCCAACTGAAGGCGCCCGGCCAGGGCGCGCACCGCCCCTTCATGGCGCCGGCCATGCCCGAGGGGTTCGTGGCGCGGCCGGAAGAATTCGCCAACTCAAGACGGCGCTGCTCGATGCCGTTTCGGTGCGGCCGGCCGGCGACAAAGGCGGTAACGCCGTTGCCATCACCGCCGCGTTGCGCGGGGCGGGCGGTTTCGGCAAGACCGTTCTAGCGCAGGCGCTCGCCCACAGTGACGAGGTCTACGAACAGTTTCATGATGGCGTGCTCTGGGTGACGTTGGGCGAGCGGCCAAGCCTGATCGAGAAGCTGGCCGATCTTCTCAAAACGCTGACCGGCGAGCCGCAGGGTTTCACCCAGGTCAACGATGCCGTGAACAAGCTGCGCGAGGTGCTAGCCGAGCGAAAATGCCTGCTCGTCATCGACGACGTGTGGAGTGAGAGCCACCTGCGCCCGTTCATCGACGGTGCGCCGCTGACGGCACGGCTGGTCACGACGCGGCGCGATGACATCCTGCCCAAGGGCGCGGTGCGAGTGGCCGTCGACGCCATGAAGGCAGCCGAGGCTGTGGAACTTCTGTCGCAGGGCCTCGGAGAAATCGGGCCGGCAGAGCAGGCGGCGCTGCGTACTGGCGACGGAGCGTCTCAACGAGTGGCCGGTGATCATCCGGCTGGTCAACGGCTTTCTGCGCAAGGAGGTGGAGCGCGGCGCCACCCCGCGCGAGGCGATCCAGCAGGCCAACGACCGGCTCGACCGCAAGAAGCTGACGGTGTTCGACCGCACGGAGGAAAAGGCGCGCGAGGCGGCAGTCGAGAGCACCATCCGCGCCAGCGTCGACTATCTGGTGGAGGAGATCGGCAAGGGCCAGGACCAAAGGTCTACAACGGCCAGCGCTATGACGAGCTGGCGGTGTTCCCCGAGGATGTCGAGGTGCCGATCGCGACCATCGCGCGGCTGTGGGCGGGTATTGCCGAGGTCGACGGCATCGACGCGCGCGATCTGCTGAAACACCTCTACAGCCTCGCGCTGCTGCAGGCGCTCGACCTCAAGCGCGGCACCGTGCGCCTGCACGACGTGATGCGGAAATATCTGTTCACCAAGCAGCAGGCGGCTAATGCGCTAATAGGGCTGCATCACCAGTTCGTCATGGCCTACGACGCCGAGAGCGGCGAACACGTCTCGGACATGGGCGAGGAGGAGCGGAAGTATTTTACGCTTGGTTTCCGACGCATTTGTTTGAGGCCGGCGAGCGCGAAATGCTCGACGGGCTGCGGCTTGATCCGCAGTGGATGCAGCGGAAGTTGGATGCGCTTGGAGGGCCGGGGCCTCTCGTCGCGGACTACGAAAAATTGGTCACGGATCGGCAGTCATTGCATGGGCTTATCGGCCGGACGCTGCGTTTGACCACCGGGATTCTGGCCCGCGATGAGCGGCAGCTGCTGCCGCAGCTACATGGCCGTCTGCTGGCGTGTCCGGACCCCGCTGCGCCTGCCTTCCTCGACCGGGCCCGTCAACTAATCAAGCCGCCCGCGCTGCTCACACAGCGCTTAGGTTTGACTCCTCCGGGTGCCGAGACCGCCCGGCTCGAAGGCCACACCGGCCGTGTCAGTGCGCTGTCGGTGCTACCCGACGGCCGGCTGGCCTCGGGATCGGATGACAACACGATCCGGATATGGGACTCCAAAACTGATGCCGAAACCGCCCGGATTGAGGGCTGCGACCACACGGTCCAAGCGCTGGCGGCGCTGCCGGACGGCCGGTTGGTATCGGGCGCGTTTGACGGGACGGTCCGGTTGTGGGACCCAAAATCGGGTGTCGTGACCGCCCGGCTCGAAGGCCATACCGGCTGGGTAAGGTCGCTGGCGGTGCTGCGGGACGGCCGGCTGGCGTCGGGCTCGGATGACAAGACAATCAGACTGTGGGACTCGACATCGGGCAAGGAGATCACGCGCCTAGAGGTCGACGCGGCGGTCAGGTGCCTCTGCACCCTTCCCGCCACCGACGGCCAGGGGTGCCGCCTCGTCGCCGGCGACGCGCTCGGCTGTCTGCACTGGTTGGAGTTCATCGAGTAGGGCTGAGCCGCGATCCCTTGAACAAGTTGCCCCGATGCCAGCGCAGCAACCGCCGATGCGGCTGCTCGGTCGGGTCGTCTGGCCGCTGCAACATCAGGCTGGAACCAGCAGCTTCGCCGCAACATCGGGTAGGCCACCGCCTAAGCCGGCGGCTTGAAGAAACTGCGGGCCAGACACTATAGTCAAGCATTATTTACTCTATACTGATATTTGCAGCGCAAATTCCCAAAACTATACTATCATCCACTCACCTCTTCTATGGGGATGCACTCGAGGGCGTCTCGATCTGCTGGAAGAGGGCAGCGACTGGCGCGGGGTGCCGCACACCTCAAGCGCTGGCGGCCGACGTCGTCCTCCGGGGGTGAGATTCCCCGGGGTGGAGCAGCCCACAGCAATTGGCGACGTAGGGATCGAAAAAACGCTGGCGGGGCGGCCGGGTGCCGCACTTCTACAATCTATTCGCGGCACTCGGCGCCCCCGCACTCCATTTGGGTTGGGTTAATGGGTTCGATCAGGGCACAGCCATGTCTTTTTTTCTTGCGCCCGGCGACACGCGTAACCGCGAGCCGGCCGCCGGGCGCGTCCAATCGCCGGAGAAAGGGATAGAAGTGCGCAAAGGACCAACCGAAGTGCGCGATGTGCAGAACATCGCCGATATCCTGGTCGATCCGGAGGGCGCGCGCGAGCGTCGCGACCACTGGGAAAAAACCGCGCATGCCCTGCTGGTCGGCGCGATCCTGCATGTGCTTTATGCCGAAAATGAGAAAACGCTCGCCCGCGTCGCCAGCTTTCTCGCCGATCCGTCGCGCTCCATCGATCGCGCGCTCAAGATCATGTTGTCGACCAATCATCTCGGCACCGCTGAAGCGCCGAAGGTCCATCCGGTGGTCGCGTCCGCCGCCCGCGAGCTTCTCAACAAATCGGAAAACGAGCGCTCGGGCGTCGTCTCGACCGCCATGAGCTTTCTCGGCCTCTACCGCGATCCAGTCATCGCCGCCAACACCTCCCAGTCGGATTGGCGCGTGGCCGATCTGGTCGCCGCCGAGCGGCCGGTCTCGCTCTATCTCGTTGTTCCGCCCTCGGACATTTCGCGCACAAGGCCCCTGATGCGCCTGATCCTCAATCAGATCGGCCGCCGCCTCACCGAGCACCTCGACCATGTCGATGGCCAGCATCGTAAACACCAGCTGTTGCTGATGCTCGATGAATTCCCGGCGCTCGGGCGGCTCGATTTCTTCGAGTCGGCTCTGGCCTTCCTGGCCGGCTATGGCGTGCGCGCCTTCCTGGTCGCCCAATCCCTGCATCAGATCGACAAGGCCTACGGGGCGAACCATGCCATTCTCGATAACTGCCACGTTCGCGTTGCTTTCGCGCCCAACGACG
>JANMVX010000230.1:0-21431 GCA_031393505.1 Hyphomicrobiaceae bacterium
CAACCACATCGTCATTCCCGGTCTCGTCAACACGCATCACCACCTCTACCAAAATCTTACGCGCGTGGTGCCCGCCGGGCAGAACGAGCTGCTGTTCGGCTGGCTGAAGTCGCTCTATCCGATCTGGGCGCGCATGGGGCCGGAGCACATCCGCGTCTCGGCGCTGGTGGGGCTGGCCGAGCTGGCGTTGTCGGGCTGCACCACAGCGAGCGACCACCTCTACATGTTTCCGAATGGGGCGCGGCTGGATGACGAGATTTTTGCCGCGCGTGAGATCGGGATGCGGTTTACCGCGACGCGCGGGTCGATGAGCATTGGGGAAACGCAAGGCGGTCTGCCGCCCGACTCCATTGTCGAAAAACCCGACGCCATCCTGAAGGATTGCGAGCGCGTCATCGCTGCCTATCACGATGCGAGCCCGCTCTCGATGCTACGCATCGCGCTGGCTCCGTGTTCGCCCTTCTCGGTCAGCCGCGAACTCATGCGCGACACCGCCGCCATGGCAGCGCGCCACAAGATTGGTCTGCACACGCATCTGGCCGAAAACGTCGAGGACATCGCCTACTCCAAAGAAAAATTCGGTATGCGTCCCGGGCAGTATGCGGAGGAATGCGGCTGGACGGGTGAAAATGTCTGGCACGCGCACTGTTGCGTGCTCGACGATGCGGAAATCTCGCTGTTTGCCCGGACCGGCACCGGGATCGCCCATTGCCCGACATCCAACATGCGCCTGGGCTCCGGCATCGCTCCGGTGCGAAAGATGCTCGACCGCGGCGTAAAAATCGGCCTGGGCGTCGACGGCTCGGCCTCCAACGATTCTGGCGATCTCTTGCTGGAAGCCCGCATGGCCATGCTGGCGCAGCGGCTCGGCGGCAACGCGGGGGCACTGACGGCGCGAGAGGCGCTGCGGATCGCCACGCGCGGCGGGGCGGACGTGCTAGGGCGCGGCAGTGAGATTGGTCAGCTCACGCCAGGGTTCGCGGCGGATTTTGCAGCGTACCCGTTGGATACAGTCGCCATGGCCGGGACGCAATGGGACCCGGTCGCGGGGCTCATCTTCTCAGGTCCACACCGGGCGGCCTACACCGTCGTCAACGGCCAGGTCGTGGTACGCGAGGGGCGCATCGAGACTGTCGATCTGCGCAAGACGCTCGCCCGGCACAGCGAACTGGCGCGCGGGCTGATGGAGGCGTAGATTCTTCTGGCTTCATTTTCGGAAGTGCAACCGTCACTGAGGTATTCGACCACGGCGAAGATATCGGTTCTTTCAATCGGCGTTGACCCGTTGCTGGTTGATCTGTCGGGGTTTCCAGGACTGACACCCGAGAAGATCACCACCGGCGTGGCGTCGGAAATCGGCAAACTGAACGACGTGGGCTATGAGGCAAAAGCCATTTTCATCGACCTGGGCCAAACCGCCGAGCAGGTCGTGCGAGGCGAACTGACGGCCAAGACCTATGATTGCATCGTGATTGGCGCCGGCCTACGCGCGCCGCCGGCCCACTTCCTGCTGTTCGAGCGCATCCTCAACCTCGTCCACGCCCAGGCGCCGCAGGCAAAGCTTTGCTTCAACACCCTGCCCACCGATACGATGCAAGCTGTGCAACGCTGGGTGTGATGACGCTTTCGATTTGACAGAAGAGCCAAGGCCGCCCGTGAGAAGCGTGTAGAGATGATTAATCTCAGCAAGACGCTCGATCGCCCAATGAACTCGTGGGTTGATGAATATGTGAGTTGGGCAATTTGCCGATGGCGTAGGGGCGGCTAGCGGCCGCCCTCGTCCAACACAACGTACCCCTATTATGTTGCACGAAGGCGGCCGCTAGCCGCTCCTACGTCGCAACCGCCCGTCGCTCCAAAAAAGCCCACAACTTGATTTCGCCGCCAAAACCTTGTCATTGCGGGTCCCAGCCCCCCAGAGCCAAGGATCCGCCCCAATGCCCACCCCGATCAGCCGCACCGGCAACGTCACCATCGTCGGCCATCCGCTGGTGGTGCATAAACTGTCGCTGATGCGCGACAAGACCACGCCGTCGGCCGTGTTTCGCCAGCTGCTCCGCGAGATCAGCTTGCTGCTCGGCTATGAGGTCTTACGCGATCTGCCGGTGGAACTGCGCGCCATCGAGACGCCGGTGGGGCCGACCGAGGCGCCCTTCATCAAGGGCAAGAAGCTCGTCTTCGTGCCGATCCTGCGCGCGGGCATGGGGCTGGCGGACGGGTTGCTCGATCTGGTGCCGTCGGCGCGCGTCGGGCACATCGGGCTCTACCGCGACCCCAAGACGCTGCAGCCGGTTGAGTATTACAACAAGCTGCCCGAGGATATCGCCGACCGGCTGGTGGTGCTGGTCGATCCCATGCTGGCGACCGGCAATTCGGTCATCAAGGCGGTGTCGATCCTGAAGGCGCGGGGCGTGAAAGACATCAAGCTGGTGTGTTTGTTGGCTGCGCCCGAGGGCGTCGCGGCGTTGACTGGGGCGCATCCGGACATTCACATTTATACGGCGGCGGTGGACAGTCATTTGAATGAGCACGGTTATATCGTGCCTGGCCTGGGCGATGCCGGGGATCGGATGTACGGGACGAAGTAGGGCGCAATAGGCCCAATTCGGCCGTATTGCGCCGCAGGGGTCAATGGCGGCGGCGCCGGTTGCAGCGGGCCCTGCGGCGCAATACGGCGCGAAGAAAAAGCGCCTATTGCGCCCTACGCGCCTCCCGGATCAAATCGTCGCTCGTCAGACTGAAATCACTCTCTATCCAGTGTTTTTCCAGCGCCTCCAGCGTCTGTCCTACTCGCGGCCCCGGCGGCATCCCGAGGGCGAGCAGGTCCCGCCCGGCGACCGGGAACGGTGGAACGGGCGCGCGTTCGGGCAGGGACGCGAGGCGCAGCCACCTTCCGTCCGCCAAAGGATAGTCGGACTCTGCCCAATCCAAATGCACGCGCCGACGGTAATCGGCAGCCTCAAGACGATAAAGCGCGACTCGTGCTGCTTTGTCCGTCGTCGTCGCAGCAAGCGGCCAGTCCCGTTGAGCCGAACGCCGAAGCACCGACTGCTGGTCCTTCGACAGGCGCAGTCGGTCCGAAAGAAGCGTTACATCGTCCAGCACGTGCACGGAGAGTGCGGCCAAGCGCAGAGCCGCGTCAGGGGCGACCTTCAAGGCCTCCTCGATCGCCACCAGCCGATGGAACCGCACCAAGCGCGGCGCGACGCCGAGTACATCCACCAGCAACCCCAAGCCGGACATCTCTTCGACCACCGTCGCTGCGTTGCGCGCCACCAGCAACCGCATCATCTCCGATCCGACGCGTTCGGCCGAAAGTTGCGCGAGGCCGGCTCGCAACCGTACGCAGGCACCCGCGCCAACGGCGTCCAAGGCGCCAGCGCCATACATCGCATGGAAACGGAAAAACCTAAGGATTCGGAGATAATCTTCGCGGATGCGCTGCTCCGCATCGCCAATGAACCGCACGTTCTTCGCGACAACATCCACATACCCGCCGAGCGGATCGTGCACGTCGCCATGCGCATCGCAATAGAGCGCGTTGATCGTGAAATCGCGCCGCGCGGCGTCCTCGGCCCAATCCTGCGTGAACGCTACAGTTGCGCGGCGGCCGTCGGTGGCGACGTCGCGGCGCAGCGTCGTCACCTCAAAGGGGACGTGGTTGGCGACAATGGTGATGGTGCCGTGCTCGATGCCGGTCGGGATGGCGGCGAGCCCGGCGGCCTTGGCGATGCGAATGGCATCGGTCGGCAGCGCCGTGGTGGAGATGTCGATATCCGTGACCGGCAATCCCATCAGCGCATTGCGCACCGAGCCGCCGACCACGCGCGCCGAAAAGCCGGCGGCCTCAATCGCGCCGAGGACGCGTTGCGTCTCGGGCTTGGTCAACCAGTCAGCCGCCGCAAGGTTGGGCAAGGTCATGCCGAATACAGCTTTTGATAGAGATTGCGGATCATGCCGGCGGTCGCCCCCCAGATGAAATGATCGCCATAGGGCATGGCGTAGAAGTGCCGGAGTTTGCCGCGCCATTCGCGCGATTGGCGTTGGTGGTTTGCGGGGTCCATCAGGAAGGCCAGCGGCACCTCGAACGCGGCGGCGACTTCACCAGGATTTATCGTCAGCACAAATCCTTCCGCGACGAGCGCAACCGCCGGAGCCACCGAAAACCCCGTTCCGGTCGTATAAAGATCAAGGAAGCCAAGCGGCTCGACGAAACTGCGGGCAAGCCCAATTTCTTCCTCGGCTTCGCGCAAAGCGGCGGCGAGCGGGTCAGCATCGCCAGCGTCCACCTTGCCGCCGGGGAAGGCGATCTGCCCGGCGTGGGAGGCAAGATCGGCGGTGCGCTGCGTGAGCAATACGGTGAGACCGGAGGGGCGCATCACAATCGGCACCAGCACCGCCGCCGGCACTGGATTTCGGCCGCCGTTCATCTCGTGGGCCGTATCGGGGTTGAGGTCGTGATCGCCGCGGGTCGCAAAGTGGGGCGGGACGGCATGCAGCCGGTCGGTCGCAAGTCGCCGCAAGGTGCCAGTGTCGATGAGGCTTGTGCTCATGAGGCGGCTTCGAGTTCTAGGAGTTCGGCCGCCTGCGCCATGGCAAAAAACACGCCGCAGCTCCAGACGCCGAACTTGTCTCCTTCAACGACGGCAAGCCCCACCAGATCATAGTAAAGCGCGCGCGTGAACAGCGCCTCCAGCCGTCCGCGCATCGTGACGTAGGGTTTGGGGCCGCCGGTTCGGGGATCGGCGCCGAACCGCAACGGATGGTCGGGGCCGCAAGTCGCCCAGTCATCCGTGTTGGAGCGCAGATGCAACTGCTGCTCCCGCCCGCTCCCCTCGACGGTCATCTCCACCGCCATGAAGGGGGCGTCATCGACCGTCACCAGCACTTTCTCCACCGGCGTCACCAGATAGGTCCGGCCGTCCTCATCCTTGCGCAGCACCGAGGCGAACAGCTTTACCAGCGGCTTCCGCCCGATGGGGCTACCGGCGTAAAACCACGTCCCGTCGCCCGCGATGCGCATGCCGATATCGCCGCAATACGGTGGGTCCCAAAGGTGCACGGGCGGGTGGGCCGCCTTTCCCTGCGCGTCCTTCAGGACACGCTCCAGCCCCTGCAGGGCGGCGCCGGGGTCGGTTTTGCTCAGCTTATGCATGGTTCGTCGTTCGTAGGTTGGGTTAGCGGGCCACACATTGCGTTAGGTTTCGAGGCGGCAGTTCCCGCGTAACCCAACAGGCCACGCGCTCGCTGCGTTGGGTTACGCGGGAACCGGCGCCGCGACAAACTTCACGGTCGTCGGCCCCGCTAACCCAACCTACGCCATCCCTCCCAGAAACCACGCTTGGAAGAAACCGCCAAGCCTAACAAACTTGTCATGTTGCGATCCCAATCGTTTCTCTATAGTCGCGCCCATGAACACCATCAGTCAAACCGACGACACCATTGTCGCCCGCGTGGAAGCGGCTGGCGATGCCATGCGGCGCGCCAAGCAGGCGGCCGGAGCCATACTCTTTGGCCAGGACAAGGTCATAGAGCAGACGCTCGTCACCATCCTTGCCGGCGGCCACGCGCTGCTGATCGGCGTGCCGGGCCTGGGCAAGACCCGGCTGGTGGACGCGCTCGGATCGATTCTGGGGGCCGATTGCAAGCGCATCCAATTCACGCCGGACCTGATGCCGTCCGATATTGTCGGTTCCGAAGTGCTCGAGGAGAGCCCTAACGGCGGGCGCAGTTTCCGCTTCGTGAAGGGGCCGGTGTTCGCGCAGCTGCTGATGGCCGACGAGATCAACCGCGCCAGCCCCAAGACGCAATCGGCGTTGCTGCAGGCCATGCAGGAGCATCACGTCACAGTGGCGGGCGTGCGCCACGACGTGCCGGCGCCGTTCCATGTGCTGGCGACGCAAAATCCGCTGGAGCAGGAGGGCACCTACCCGCTGCCGGAAGCCCAACTTGACCGGTTTTTGTTGCAAGTCGATGTCGGCTACCCGGACCAGTTGGCCGAGCGTCGGATGCTCTATGCCACCACCGGCGGCGACGAAGCCAAGCCGCAAGCCGTGCTGACGCCCAACGACCTGATGCAGTTCCAGCGCCTGGTGCGGCAGATCCCGATCGGCGAGAAAGTCGTCGAGGCGATCCTGACCCTGGTGCGCTCGGCCCGTCCCGGCGACGGCGCCGCCAAGGATATCGATAAGCACGTTGCCTGGGGACCCGGCCCGCGCGCCAGCCAGGCCCTCAGCCTCGCCGTCCGCGCCCGCGCGTTGATGGATGGCCGGTTCGCGCCCTCGCTGGATGACGTCGCCGCGCTGGCCGAGCCGGCCCTGAAACACCGCATGGCGCTCTCCTACGCCGCCCGCGCCGAGGGCGTGACCCTGCCCGACCTGATCGCCCGCCTCACGGCCAACTTGGGGTAACAACCAGTGCGGCTCTATCTTCCTTCTCCCCCATCTTTGGGGGAGAAGGTGGCCCCCGAGCGCAAGCGAGGAATCAGGGCCGGATGAGGGGCAGCCGCTTGCTCTGTACATGTCGCGAGAGGGTCCGAGCAAGCCGCTGCCCCTCACCGACCGCCCAGCTCTTGGCGCCGAAGAGGGCGCCTGCGAGGGGCGGTCTCCTCTCCCCCAAAGGTGGGGGAGAGGAAAAAACAGAGCGCTCCCCCGCCTGCACGGGGATGACGAAGTTTTGTGTCAATGCGCAGTGCAAGGATTGGAATGACGGCCTTGTCGAACTCTCCGCCCTCAACTGGCAATCCCGCGACGGTGATGCGCGGCCTGACGGCGGACGCGCAGGCGCTGGCGGCGCGGCTGCCGGCGCTGCGGCTGGAGGCCAAGCGCATCGCGCAGACGGTGGCGTTCGGCGTACACGGCCGGCGGCGCGCGGGACCGGGGGACAGCTTTTGGCAATTCCGGCAATATGAGACCAGCGACAGTCACACGCTGATCGACTGGCGGCGCTCGGCCAATTCGAACCGGCTGTTCGTGCGCCAGAAAGAATGGGAAGCGGCGCATACGGTATGGCTGTGGGCGGATCTGACGCCGTCGATGGATTTTGCGAGTCACCTCTCGACAACCTCAAAACGCGACCGCGCGCTGGTGCTGTTGTTCGCGGCGGCCGATCTGCTGGTGCAGGGCGGTGAGCGCGTTGGTCTGGTCGGCCTCACGCCGCCGACTGCGGCGCGCAACACCACCGAGCGCATGGCCGAGGCACTGATTGCGGATGCGCAGCACTCGGGCTCAGCGGCGCATCGACTTGCCGGCGCAAAGCTCTCGCGACAGGCCGACTGCATCCTGATTGGCGACTTCCTCGATCCTGTCGAGGGGCAGGCAGAACAGTTCAACCAGCTCGCGGCGCAAGGCGTGCGTGGGCATTTGGTGCAGGTGCTCGATCCGGCAGAAGAGACGCTGGCCTATTCCGGACGCGTTGAATTCAGCGATCCGGAAGGTAGCGGCAAATGGCTCGCGCCACGCGCCGAACAGTTGGTCGAGCGTTACAAGGGACGCCTGGCGCAGCATCGCGCCGCGCTGGACAGTGTGCTCGGCAAACTGCAATGGAGCCGGCTGCTGCATCACACGGACCGGCCCGCCGGAGAAGCGCTTTTGGCGCTGCACGCGCGCTTAAGCGGTGAGGCCATGCGATGAACCTCACCTTCGCGTTTCCCTGGCTGCTGCTCGCCCTGGCCACGCTTCCCGCCATCTGGTGGCTGATGCGTAATATGCCGCCGCAGCCGCAGCGCGTGTCGTTTCCGGCGACGCGCATTCTGAAGGGCATCGAGGGCAAGGAAGAGACGCCGGACCATACGCCCTGGTGGTTGCTGCTGCTGCGCATGCTGGCCGCCGCCGCGCTCATTTTCGCCTTCGCCGAGCCGATCCTGGATCAGCCCAAAGCCGTCATCGGCGCGCGCGGCCCCGTGGTGCTCGCCATTGACAATACGTGGGCGGCGGCGGCGCACTGGGACCAGCGCGTGGCGCAGGCCGAGCGGCTGATCGCGGAGGCGGATCGCAATGGATTGCAGGTTTTGATCGCTCCCACAGCACGCGATCCGCGCGCGGCCGCGCCGCAACTGAAACCGGCCGCCGAGGCCAAGACGGAGTTTTCCGCCTTGCAGCCGGCTCCGCTTGATGCGCTGCGGCTGGACGCCGTTGCCGGCATCGAAAAGGCCATCGCCGGAAAACCTGCGCCGAACATCTTCTGGCTTACGGATGGCGTTGCGGGTGCGGACGCGGTGGCCTTCGCGCAGAAATTGAAGGCGCTGGCCGGCGCGACCGGCTCCGTGACGGCTATCGCACCGGACGCCAAGGGCGAGGCTTTGGCGCTGGGCAGCCAGCTTGCGGCAGGCGGCGCGCTGGAGTTCCGTGTGCTGAGAACTGGCGGTGCGGCGCGCACGGTTACGGTCGAAGCACTATCGGCGGCGAACCAGCCGCTGAGCGAAGCGCAGGTGACGCTGGGTTCCGATACCGGAAGTAGCGTGCAGCGGCTGGAAATCCCGCTCGAACTGCGCAACCAGATCGCGCGACTTTCGATCCGGGGCGAGCGCTCGGCGGGCGCCGTGCAGCTGCTGGATTCCGGCTCGCGCTGGAACCGCATCGGGCTGGTGACGGGCGCATCACGCGAAACCGCGCAGCCCCTGTTGGGCCAACTCTTCTATGTCGAGCGTGCGCTAAAACCGTTCGCAGAACTGGCAACCTCCGACGAAAACGACAGCGCCACCGCCATCGCGAAACTCGCCAGCGGCAACAGCTCGGTGCTCGTCCTGGCCGATGTCGGCAAGGTCGCCGGACCCGCGCGCGAAGCCGTCGAAAAGTTCCTCGGCCGGGGCGGCATCATCATCCGCTTTGCTGGCCCGCGCCTGGAAGAGGGCGGCGACGATCTGCTCCCGGTCGATCTTCGCGCAGGCGGGCGGCAGCTGGGCGGCGCTCTCTCCTGGAGCACGCCGCAGCCGCTCGCTGCCTTCGAGAACGATTCTCCTTTCTTCGGGCTGAAACTTTCCGAGGACGTGAAAATTTCCCGCCAGGTTCTGGCCGATCCTGCGCTATTGTCCGACCGCACGCGCATCTGGGCGCGGCTGGCCGACGGCACGCCGTTGGTCACCGCGCAAAAATCGGGGAAGGGATGGATCGTGCTGTTTCACGTCACCGCCAATTCCGATTGGTCGAACCTGCCGCTGTCAGGGCTGTTCGTCGACATGCTGCGGCGGATCACACGGCTGACCGGGCTCGCTGAGCTGGAGCGCGGCGATAAGCAATCGGCCGCGCGCGTGGCCAATGCGGCGTTGTTGCCGGCGACTTTGACGCTGGATGGTTTTGGCGCGCTGGGCCCGCCCCCGCCGTTGACGGAGCCGCTGGCGGCAAGCGCGGCTGCAACCTTCGCCCCCGATGCAACGCACCCGCCGGGATTATACGGCGCTGAGGGAACCGTGCGCGCCCTGAACATTATCAATCCGCTGACGGAGTTAAAGCCGATCTCCGGCCTGCCCGCTGGCGTGGCGACCACGGCCTATCAGGGCGCGCAAGCCTGGCCGCTGAAACCGTCGGCGCTGGCCTTGGCGTTGGCGCTGCTGCTGGCCGATATGCTGGCCGTGCTGTTCATCCAATCGGGTGGACTGCCGTGGCGCAAGGCGGGACGCGCCGCTGCGGCCGGTCTTGCCCTCGGGTTTGGCGCGATGGTGTTGCTGCCCGTCCAGCCCACCCGTGCCGCCGACAAATCCGCCGACGAGTTCGCGTTAAAATCGTCCGCCGTCACGCGCCTGGCCTATGTTATGACCGGCGATCCCGCCATTGACGAGACCAGCCGCCGCGGCCTCGCCAGCCTGTCGGGCATCTTGCAGCAACGCACCGCCGTCGAACCCGGCGATCCCATTGGCGTTGATGTGAATACGGACGAACTGGTGTTCTTCCAGATCCTCTATTGGCCCGTGACCAAGGACGCCAAGGAACTGAGCGAGGCCACACGGTCCCGCGTCGACGCCTTCATGAAGGGCGGCGGCATGGTGGTGTTCGACACGCTCGACGAGGGCGACGGCATGCCGGGCCTCGACGCCCGCGCCGGCAGCGCAGCGTTCCAGCGGCTGGCCTCGCGGCTGGACATCCCGCGCCTGGAGCCGGTGCCGCCGGGGCATGTGATGACGAAATCGTTCTACCTCCTGAAGAGTTTTCCCGGCCGCACCGATGGCGGGTCTTTGTGGGTCGAGGCGAACGCCGGCAGCGATCCCGCCAATCCGGATCAAGGCGCCGCGCTGGAAGCGCGCCAATCCGATGGCGTGAGCTCGGTGATCGTGACCGGCAACGACCTCGCCGGCGCCTGGGCCGCCGACGACAACGGTCAGGGTCTCAATCCGGTGGTGCCGGGTGGAGAGGAGCAGCGCGAGTTCGCCTATCGGGTCGGCGTGAACATCGTGATGTACGCGCTCACCGGCAACTACAAGGCCGACCAGGTGCACGTGCCGGCGATTTTGGAGCGGTTGGGGCAATAAGGCGAGCGCGGCGCTTTTATCTCCTCTCCCCCGCCTCTTCGCGGGGGAGAGGATGTCGCCCGGAGCGCGGTAGCGCGACGGAAACAGCGACAGGTGAGGGGGAGCCGCTTGCTCCGTACTGGTAGTGAGAAGGTCCGTGCACGTTGCGGCCCCTCACCGACCGCGCAGCTCTTGCCGCAAAAAAGCGGCTGCGAGGCGCGGCCTCCTCTCCCCCCGAAGAAGGGGGGAGAGGAGGGCTCCGTCTCTGTTTTGAAAGGTGTGCCCGCCGATGGGCTGGACGATAGACTTCGCACCCCTGATTTCGTGGCAGCTGTTGGCAGTTGGCGCGGCAGTCGCCCTATTGCTCGCCGCCCTGCTCGCCTACCGCCGTTCCCGCGGCCTCGCCCTGCGCGCGATCGCCACCGCCGCCGTGCTCGGCGCACTCGCCAATCCGACGCTGCGGCAGGAGCAGCGCCAGGGCCTCAGCAACATCGCGCTGATCGTCACCGACAAGAGCCAGAGCCAGGCCATCGCCAACCGGCCCGAGCGCACCGCCGCCATCCGCTCGGCGCTCGACGCGCAACTCGCCCGCATTCCCAATCTCGAAGTCCGCCATATCGACGCGGGCCTGGCCAAGGACGGCGGCGATCACGGTACGGAGCTGTTTGGCGACCTTTCGCGCGCGCTCACCGACATCCCCACCGACCGTCTGGCCGGCGTCATCGCGGTGACGGACGGGCAAATCGAGGACGTGCCCAAGGCCGCCACCGCGCTCGGTTTTGACGCGCCGGTGCATGCCATCCTCACCGGCGCCGAGGGCGAATTCGACCGCCGCATCGAGGTGCTGAAGGCGCCGCGCTACGGCCTGGTCGGCAGCGAGGCCAATGCCGAAATCACCGTGCGCTCGACCGGCAGCAACGAGGCCGCCAACGCCCCCGCGCACCTCACCATCAAGCGCGACGGCCAGCCGGACCTCGACGTGGTCGCCGCCATCGGCGAAACAGTTCGTGTGCCGATGAGCTTTCCGCACGCGGGAACGAACATTTCCGAGGTGGACCTTGCGCCCGTCCCCGGAGAGATCAGTCCCGCCAACAACCACGTTGTGTTGCCGGCCGAGGGCGTGCGGCAGAATCTGAAAGTGCTGCTCGTCTCAGGAGAGCCGCATCCCGGCGAGCGCACCTGGCGCAACCTGCTGAAATCCGACGCCTCGGTAGACCTCATCCACTTCACCATTTTGCGCCCGCCGCAAAAACTGGATGGCACGCCGATCAATGAGCTGTCGCTCATCACGTTTCCGACGCGCGAACTTTTCTCCGAAAAGATCGACGAGTTCGACCTGATCATCTTCGACCGCTACGCCAGCCACGGCATCCTGCCCTCGATCTACATCGACAACATCGCGCGCTACGTCGAGAACAAGGGCGGCGCCGTGCTGGTGGCGGCGGGCGATGATTATGCAACGCAGGCGTCGCTGTATTACACGCCGCTGGCCGCCGTGCTCCCCGCCGAGCCGACCGGTGGGGTGACGCAGGCGCCGTATAAGCCGGCCATGACCACGCTTGGCCTGAAGCATCCGGTCACCGCCGGCCTGCCCGGCCTCGGCCCCAAGGGCGAGGGAACGTGGGGTCGCTGGTTCCGCACCGTAGATGTGGGCGCGACCTCCGGTAGCACCGTCATGAGCGGCGCGGACGGACGCCCGCTGCTGATCCTCGACAAGCGCGGCAACGGGCGCGTCGCCCTAATGCTCTCCGACCAGGCCTGGCTGTGGGCGCGGGGCTACGAAGGCGGCGGCCCCTACGAACCGCTGCTGCGCCGGCTGGCCCATTGGCTGATGAAGGAGCCGGACCTGGAGGAAGAACACCTCTCTGCCGCCATGGCCGAGGGCAAGCTGACGGTCACGCGCCGCTCGATGGGCGACAAAGTTCCATCAGCCGATGTGACCGCTCCGTCGGGCGTCAAGTCCACGCTCGATCTATCGCCCGCCCCCTCAGAACCGGGCATCTGGCGCGGCACGGCCGACGCTAGAGAGAGCGGGTTCTACAAGATCGCCAATGGCCCGCTCACCGCCGTCGCGCTCTCGGGCACGCTGAACGCGCGCGAAATGTCGGAACTGACCGCCACCGCCGCCAAACTCGGCCCGCTCGCCGAGGCGACGGGCGCAGGCACGTTCTGGAGCGCGTCGCGTCCGGGGGCGTCGCCCGAAAACCCGCAGATGCCGCGCATAACAATGCTCGGCGGCGCGCGCGTGCTGCACGGCTCGGACTGGCTCGGCCTGAAGGATCGCGACGCCCACGTCGTAACCGGCGTGCAGACCGTGCCGGTCGCGGTCGGCCTGTGGGCGCTGGCGGCGCTGCTGGGGTTGCTGACGCTGGCGTGGTGGCGTGAGGGACGGTAGGCGTAAGAGGCGTGATCTGATTTTCTCCTCTCCCCCATTTTTGGGGGTGAGGATATCGCCCACCTGCGCGGAGGCGCAAAAGTAAGAATGGGCGTAGCCGAGGAAATAGCGACAGGTGAGGGGCAGCCGCTTGCTCCGTATCTGTTGCGACGAGTGCGGAGCAAGTTTCTGCCCCTCACCGACCGCGTGGCTCTTGCCGCAAAAAGGCGGCTGCGAGACGCGGTCTCCTCTCCCCCGGAAAGCGGGGGAGAGGAGAAAACCTGCGTCGCCGGGAACAACAAATGTGATCAGGCTCCAAAAGACCCGTCGCTATTCCTTCTCGACCCGGAAGCCCAGCGTGAGCGCGCCGCGCAAAACCTGTTCGACCAGCACGCGGTCGTAGTCCTTTTCGCTCTCGGGAAGCTCGGCGTAGGGCACTAGGCTTGGGTGCGTCTTGGCTGTGTCGTCGCGTGCCGGACCCAGTCGCCAGCCGTCGGCGATGCGTTTTTGCGACCATACGTCATGCGCGTTGGCGGCAAGCGTTTCGATCAATTGTCTTTGGGCGTCCGACAGCGCGACGCCAGATGTGTCGAGCGGCTTGGGTTTGTACATTGCCTTACCTCCTCGGCGTCATAGGAAACCGTCGAATTCCTTCACGCTGACCTGCTTTCGCGCCGCTTCTGTGGCGAAGCGGTAGAGCGTGTCGATGGTCGCGGGATCGTCGATCGGGTGCAGCGCATCGCGCTCAGCTTGCGACGCCTCGATGTCGTAGGCCGGGGCCACCCAGGCGCCCTTGTCGAGCGGCAGGTCGTAGCGCTGGAAGGTCAACAGCCCGCGCGGGTCGTGATGGCCGCCGGGAAGGCCGTCCAAGGCCTGCAGCAAAAGCTCATTGTGCAGATCGCCGATCTCGCTGTTGATGATCCAGGAAAAGCGCGGGTTGGCGACGGCCTGCATCATCTGCATGGCGAACAGCACGCTGTCGGCCACCATGGAGCGCAAGGTGGCGGCGGCGAAGGCGGCCTCCTCGATGTCCTCGCGTAAGGTATGCGGCAGGGCGAGGCTGAGCAAGGTCCTGTCCAGCACCTTCTTGGTCGGGTCGATGCGCGAACGGTTCATGCCGGTGCCGATCGAGATCATCACCAGATGATCCGGGGACAGGGTCCAGTTCAGGCGGTAGGCCGGCATTGCGGCCATCAACAGCGTCTGCACGGAGGGATTGTTGTGCGGCGACACCCCTCCGTCCACGAACCACCCGGTCTTGGGGCGGCCCGCGCCGTCGGGATGGATTTCGATGCCGGCGGGCGTGAACAGAAACGGCGCGGCGGTGCTAGCGCGAATCAGCGTCGACAGCGTGTAGCGCTTGTTGCCGATCCAGTCGGGGCCGTCTTCATAGAACGGCATGGCCGGATTGTTGGACATGACCCAGACCGAGCCGGTGTCGACGCGTTTGGCGATGATGACCAGCCCCGTGCGCAGTTTTGCCGAGCCCAGCGTTTCATCGCCGGCGATCTTGCGCACGGCGTCGACCAGCGGCTGCGGGCTGAAACGTTTCTGGCCGAACAGCGTCGCCCGGCCGGAAAAAATCTTGGGCGCCATGTCACGGAAATGCGCCTCCATGGTCGCGACGTCCAGGCCGAGCGAGACCATGGTCGCCAGCATCGAGCCGACGGAGGTGCCGGCGACCAGGTCGAACACGTCGGACAGCACCAGCGCGGGCTTGGCGGTGGCCCTGCGCAATTGGGTTTCCAGCTCTTTCAGGAACGCCAGCGCCACGATCCCGCGCACGCCGCCGCCGTCGATGGTGAGCACGCATTTCTTGCCGGGCCTATGCAACCGCTGGGCGGCTGGCGTTGAGAGATCAACCGGTTTGGCGTCAGCCATGGTGCGCGTCCCCCGCTGTAAAGGTTCCGTCGTCGTGCAGCCTGCCACCAGCCTAGCACCCGGCTAGTTCCGCGTCACCGGCTTCGAACGCATGCGGGCGACGGTCTCGCGTTCGGCGCGTTTACAGGCGAGCGGCGGCAGGCCCCGGACCATCAGGTCCATGTCGTCGAGCACCATGCGGCCCATCTGCTTGAACGCGACGTCGAGCGCGCCGGCGCGATGGGCCGAGAGGATGAAGTTGTCGAGTTTTCGCACGGGGTGATCGAGGGGGAGCGGCTCTTCGGGATAGACGTCGCTGGCCGCCTTGATGTGGCCGGATCGAACTGCCGCTATCAGCGCCTCGAAATCCACGACGCCGGCGCGGCTCAGCAAGACGAAGCTGGCGCCCTTGCGCATCTCAGCGAATTCGGCCGCGCCCAGGAAGCCGCCATTGTCGGCCGTGACCGAGGCGACCACGAAAATCACATCGCTCTGTGTCAGGACGGTTTCCAGAGACGCCGGCTCCACGCCCTGCTCGATAAGCAGGCTGGGTGGCAGCCACGGATCGAAGACGCGGATTTTCGCGCGGAAGCCGGCCAGCAGCCGGTGCAACGCGCGGCCGAGATCGCCAAAGCCGATGATGCCGATCTCGCCGCCGGCCATCAATCGCGCGTTCGTATTGCCGTCGCCGCCCCAAAGCTCCTTACCCGCCCGAAAGGCGCGGTCTGCGCCGACGATGTTGCGCTCCAGCGCCAGCGCCAGCCCTAGGCCGATCTCGGCCACCGGCTGCGCGAACACCCGCCCCGTGGTCAGCACGTGGATGCCGTGCGAAAAGCAATAGGCGTAGTCCATGTTGTCGAGGAGATTGCTCTCGACGTTGAGAACGGCCTTGAGTTTCGGAGCTTTTTCCAACAGCGCGCGCGGCAGCGGCGGCTGGCCGATGATGAACGCCGCCTCCGGCAGGTGCGTCTCCAGCACCGTCGCCGCGCCCGCCCCCTCGCCCTCGACGATGCGATAGGTCCTGTTCAGCTCGGCGCGGTCGACGGTCGTAAAAATCAGATCGAGCGTGCGCGGCTCGGGGATGGAAATCACCAGGGGGCGGGCGTCGGGCATGGCGAGACCTCCGGTTCACGGCGGCCGGGATCGTCACGGTCTTGCGCTCCCGCGCCGGCATGGCCACCACAAACCTATAGCCAAATGTTGCAGAACGTGAATTAAATTGCAGCGGGCGCTCCTGACAACGCGACGCCCCAATTGTAAACCTGGACCCCCAAGTCCGACGGAGGAAACGATGCGTCTGAAATCCTTGTTTCTTGCTTCCGCGACACTGCTCTTGAGTTCCACCGCCTTCGCCGCCGACAAGCCGCTCTACGGCGTGCTGATGAAAACCCTCGCCAACCCGTTCTGGGGCGCCATGGAGCAGGGCGTGAAAGCGGGCGCCGATGCCGCCGGCGTGGAGTATTACCTGCAGGCGGTCGAGAGCGACCAGGCCGCCGAGCCGCAGCTCAACACCTGCAACACCATGCTGGAGCGCAAGCCCGCCGTCATGATCACGGCCGCCATCAACTCCACCATTCTGCTGCCATGCCTGAAGAAGGCCAACGAGATGAAAATCCCGGTGGTCGATCTCGACAACAATCTCGATCCCGAGGTGACCAAGAAAGCGGGCGTCGATATCGCGTTCCACATCGGTTCGGACAACGAGGCGGCCGGCGCGCAAGGCGCGGACTTTGTCGTCAGTAAGCTCGGCAAGGACGCCAAGGGTCCGGTGCTGGTCATCGAGGGCCTGGGCGGCAACATCACGGGCAAGCACCGCGCCGATGGGTTCGCCAATCAGCTGAAGAAAATGGCGCCGGGCCTGGAAGTCGTCGCCTCGCTCCCCGGCGACTGGGACCGCGGCAAGGCGGCCAACATCACCAACGACATCCTGACCAAGCATCCCGACCTGGTGGCCATTTTCGCCGCCAATGACGGCATGGCCTTGGGCGCGGTGGAAACGACCTTCGCCGCCGGCAAGGGCGACAAGATCATCGTGGTCGGCGTGGACGGAAATTCCGACGCCGTCAAATCGATCAATGCGGGACGGCTGACGGCCTCGGTCGCGCAGCTGCCCTATCTGGTCGGCAAGCAGGCGGTTGAGAACGTCAAGAAAGTCGCGATGGGCGAAAAGGTCGAAGGCGTCATCTATGTGCCGACGCTGGTGCTGACCAAGGACGTCATCGCCATGAAGAAAGAGCCGATGCTCGAGTTCGTGAAGTAGGCCGGGAACTGGTGGTGTAACTTGAAGCCCCTTTTCCTTAAGGCAGGGTGAGGGGCCATCTTCCTTCTCCCTCTGGGAGAAGGTGGCGCGCAGCGACGGATGAGGGGGTTGCACGTGCGGCTGTTGCACCGCCGTTGCGTAAGCCTCCGGCCGCAATCCCCTCATCCGCCCTTCGGGCACCTTCTCCCAATGGGAGAAGGTCATTGAGCCGTTCGCCTTTTGTTGTTCGGGCCGAAAGAAATCAGTGGGCACATATGTCGTCTTCGTCTCCTTTAGCATCACTAACCGCGCCCACCCTCGCCGAGCGCTGGCGGCGGGTGCAATTCTTTTTCGACTCGACGCTCCGGGTACGTCTCGAATCCCTCATCGTCCTCGCCCTACTCGGGATCGCCATGTCGATCCTGTCGCCCTACTTCCTGTCGCTGAGCAATTTTCTCAACATCCTGCTCGCAACCTCCACCATCGGCGTACTCGCCATCGCGGCCACGCTCGTCCTCTGCTCGGCCGGCCTCGATCTCTCGCTCGGCTCGGTCATGGGTGTTTCCGGAGTCGCCGGCGCCGCCCTGGTCGTGCAGGCCGGCCTGCCTTGGCCGTTCGCCATCCTCGGCTGCCTCGCGGCGGGCGCGCTGGCGGGCTACCTCAACGGCCAGCTGATCACGCGCGCGAGAATCCCGGCCTTCATCGTCACGCTCGGAATGCTCGGCATTGCGCGCGGAACCGCCCTCATCATCGCTCCCAACGGCGGCGCGATTTACGGCCTGCCCGATCCCGTTGTTTACCTCGGCCAGGGCCGGCCGCTCGGCATTCCCACGCCGGTGATCCTCCTGGTACTGACGGCTCTAACAGCGCATTACCTGCTGGCCTATACGCGTTTCGGCCGCCACACGCTGGCCATGGGCGACAGCGAGGGGGCGGCGCGCGCAACCGGCATCAATGTCGAGCGATTGCGGCGTACGCTCTACACGCTTTCGGGATTGCTCGCGGGCCTCGCCGGCCTCATCTTCATGGCGCGCGTCAACGCGGGCGATCCCACCGCCGGCATTACCTACGAGCTTACCGCTATCACCGCCGCCATCATTGGCGGCACGTCGCTGTTCGGCGGCAAGGGCAGCATCCTCGGCACCATGGTTGGCGCACTGATCATGGGCGTACTGCAGAACGGCCTCAACCTGCTCGCCGTGCAGTCCTACTATCAGCAGATCGCCATCGGGGTGGTTCTGATCCTGGCCGTCTACATCGACCAGCTGCAGGCGGCCAAGGAGAAGAAGTCGTGAGCCTTCTCTCCATCAAGGGCGTGGTCAAACGCTTCGGCCCCATCGAGGTCTTGAAGGGCGTCAACCTCGACATCGAGGCCGGCAGTGTGGTCGGGCTGGTTGGCGACAATGGCGCGGGCAAGTCGACGCTGATGAAGACCATCACCGGTCTCTACAAGGCGGACGAGGGCACGGAGACTTTTGATGGCCGCCTGCTGACGCCTCTTGCTCCGGGTCAGCGCCGCGCGCTCGGCATCGAGATGATCTATCAGGATCTCGCACTCGCCAAGCAGCAGGACGTGGCCGCCAACATCTTCTTAGGGCGTGAACCGACACGGCGTCCGCTCGGGTTTCTACCGCCGGTGGTCGACCGGGCGCGCATGGACGCTGAGGCGCAAAAAATGATCGACCGGCTGGGCGCGCGCATCCCGTCCATCCACCGCCCGGTCGGGATGTTCTCCGGCGGCCAGCAGCAGACCGTGGCGATCGCGCGGGCGCTGACGTTTGCGCCGAAGCTTGTCATCATGGATGAGCCCACTGCCGCCCTCGCCGTGCGCGAAGTGGAAAGCGTGCTGGCGCTGATCCGGCAGATGAAGGCCGATGGCATCGCCGTGATTTTGATCAGCCATCGTCTCAATGACGTGATGGAAGTGACGGACCGTATTGTCGTGTTGCGCCAGGGCCGCATCGAAGCGGATCTCGCGACCAAGCAGACGCAGATGCGTGAGGTTGTCGGTTACATTGTCGGCGCGCACTAGGTGTTGGTGGCGCGGCGCGACGGACCTTTCCTTCTCCCTTTGGGAGAAGGTGGCGCAGTAGCGCCGGATGAGGGGGTTTGGCGGCGCGTGTGTACTCTGACGGTACGACAACCTCCGGCCGCAACCCCCTCATCCGCCCTTCGGGCACCTTCTCCCAAAGGGAGAAGGCAATGGAGCAGCGGCCCAATTGCTTTGTGTAGAGAATATAGACACTACGCGCGATGTACTGGTTGTATCGGAGCGCTACCCTATACTACCTACTACCTACTACCTACTACCTACTACCTACTACCTACTACCTACTACCTACTGCCTACTGCGAATCCCTAGTCCCTAGTCCCTAGTCCCTAGTCCCTAGTCCTCCACCCAAAACCCAAGGAGCCCTCAAATGCCCGCCAAATCCGTAAAACTCGGGATGCACGCCAGCCTGTGGGCCGCCAACTGGGATAAGAAGGCCGCCGAACTGTCCATCCCCGAGGCTGCCGAGCATGGGCTCGACTGCATTGAGGTGCCGGTGCTGGTCCCCGAAGCAATTGATGCACCGCATTCGCGCAAACTGTTCGAAAAGCACGGTATCGAGCCGACCGGCTCGCTCTGCCTGCCCGAGAGCATCATGGCGGCCGAACATCCCGAACAGGCGACGGCCTTTCTGATCGCCGCGCTCGACAAGACCAAGGAACTCGGCGGTACGTTCCTGGGCGGCGTCACCTATGGCGCGCTCGGGTACACGTCAGGCAAACCTCCGTCTGCGGCTGAATATGCCAACATCGTGAAAGCCCTGAAGCCGGCGGCCAAGCACGCCAGGACGCTTGGCATGACCCTCGGCATCGAACCGTGCAACCGCTACGAGACGCATCTGCTGAACACAGCGGCGCAATCGATGAAACTGCTCGAGCAGATCGGCGAACCCAACGTGACGATCCACTTCGACACCTATCACATGAACATCGAGGAGAAGGGGATCGGCGCAGCCTTACGCGCGGCTGGGAGGCATACCTCCTACATTCACCTGTCGGAAAGCGACCGTGGCGTGCCGGGATCGGGCACGGTGGATTGGAACGATGTGTTCCGCGCCCTCGCCGGCATCGGCTTCAAGGGCTATCTGGTGATGGAGAGTTTCGTCACGCTGCCGCCGGAAATCGCCAAAGCCCTGTCGGTCTGGCGTCCGGTGGCCAAGGATCGCCACGAAGTGCTGGCCAAAGGCGTGCCGTTCCTGAAAAGCCTCGCCAGGGTGCATGGGCTGGTGGGGTAGAATAGAAACGGTGGCGCAGCGTAGGGGCGACCCGTGGGTCGCCTTCTATCCTCACGGCGCGCCGCCCGAGGGCGACCCACGGGTCGCCCCTACGAAAACAGGGGTCGTGACATGCCTGAATCTCTCATCCGCGTTCTGGTCGCCGGCCTTGGCAACATGGGCCGCTGTCATGCGCTCGCCTATCACAAGATGGACGGGGTCGAGATCGTCGCGTTGGTCAATCGCTCCCGCGTCGCGCTGCCGCAAGAGCTGCAAACCTATCCGCAACGGGATGACTTCTATTCCGCGCTGGCCGAGGTCAAACCCGACCTCGTCTCGATCAACACCTATTCCGACAGCCATGCCGACTACGCCGTCGCGGCCATGGAGGCCGGCTGCCACGTCTTCCTGGAAAAGCCGATGGCGACGACGTTTGCCGATGCCGAGCGGGTGGCGGCGACGGCAAAGCGCACCGGACGCAAACTGGTGATCGGCTACATCCTGCGCCATCATCCGTCCTGGATGCGGCTGGTCGCGGAGGCCCGCGCGCTCGGGCCGCCCTATGTGTTCCGTATGAACCTCAATCAACAATCAGCCGGAAAACACTGGGAGGTGCACAAGCAGCTGATGCAGACCACCTCGCCGATCGTGGATTGCGGCGTGCACTATGTGGATGTCTGGCGTCAGATCACGGACGCTCGGCCCGTGGAGGTGCGCGGCATGGGCGTGCGGCTCTCCAACGAGATCGCCACGGACATGTACAACTATGGCCACTTCCAGGTGCTGTTCGACGACGGCTCGGTCGGCTGGTACGAGGCCGGCTGGGGGCCGATGATGTCGGAGACGGCGTTCTTCGTGAAGGACGTGATCTCTCCACGCGGGTCGGTGTCGATCATCGTCGAGGAAGGCGCCAAGTCCGCCGACATGGAGACGCATTCGAAAACCTCTGTCATCCGCAAGCATCTGGCGGCCACGGGGGTCGACGGCAACTATCTGCAGGCTGACGAACTGCTCTCGATGCAGGGCGAGCCCGATCACCAGGGCCTGTGCGACCGTGAGCAGGCGTTCGTGCTGAAGGCGATCCGTGAGGACATCGATCTGACACGGCATACCGAGGATGCGGTGCTGTCGCTGAAAATCTGTCTGGCGGCGGATCAAAGCGTGCGGACGGGCGAGACGGTTGTGCTGTGACGTTGATGAGTAGGGGCGACCCGTGGGTCGCCCTCGTGCAGCACGGCGTGAGGCGAGAGGGCG
>JANMVX010000242.1:0-108058 GCA_031393505.1 Hyphomicrobiaceae bacterium
GTTAGGCCTGCCGCCAGCGTTCGTTCTGAGCCAGGATCAAACTCTTAGGTTTCATAGTTTGATTTCTGGATGCTTGGGAGGAATCAATTCCCAAGGCTTTGCGTAACGGGTTCCATACACTTTCGAACCTCGCTGGTTTGACCCAACGAAATCCGAGGTGATGAAGTATACGCATTGCACCAGAGTCAGGTTTGGTCCACGATCTCTCGCGAACCCGCCAGGACTCCGCCGCCTGCGTTTCTCTTTCTTCAAATATTTACTTGTCAAAGAGCAACCCATCTCGCGACAGGCAGGCTACAATCGGCACGAATGCCACCCGAGGATCAAACCCCTCAGGCTGAGAACAAACACAAACTCGCTTCCGGCTACTAGACCGGAACGTGCCGTGTCAGTGTTCAAATTGAATGCTGGAGACGATCAATCGAAAGTCATTCGAGCAACGCCGTCGCCCGTTCAGCGAGGTTGTTAAACCACGCCCCCCCTCCCGGTGTCAACGACATTTTCGAATTATTTTGCGGAGGCGACTTTTTCCACAGCCGGCTGTGGACAGACAGCCATAAAGAAGCCTGAAAATTGCTCTGATGCTGCCACGAGCGCGGATCAGGATTCGACCGTCGCGCACCTGGGGGCTGGCGAATTGGTGGCGCGGCGGATGCAGGCTCGGCTGGGGCGGCAGCGCTGACGCAATATAAGGCGCGCCAGATAAGGCGCGGATCATGCGCGCCGCAGCGAACGTTTTTGGGGGCTGACGGGTGACCAAAAGACATCGCTCATTTCAAGGAGCGCCTCGCAGCCGTGCGCTGGTGCCGCGCAGTGGCCGTGCGCAGCTGCCGCAAGTGTACCTGGCGCAGACCAGCCGGGTGGCCGACAGCGTCTATCATCCTGACAATCCGGAAGCGCGACGCGGCTCGCGCTTGAAGTGGCTGGCGAGCACGCTGCTGGCGGCCGCGGTCGGCGTCGTGGCGATCGGGCTGGCGCTGTTCACCTCGATCGATCACGAGCGGGGCGATGGCAACTGGTTCCACAATATCGAAAACACCGTGCGCCAATCCATGGCGCCTGGCGTGATGGTGACGCCGGCGATGGCGGCGCCCGAGGATGCGCGCGGAAAGTCCGACCGGCTTACGGCGGCGGCGCGCGGCTCGACCACCCGTTTCATTATTCGCGAGCCCTTGCAGGAGAAGAAGGGCGACAAAGCCTTCATCGTCAACAAGCCGTACACGCGGGTGGTGGCGCATCTGTCCAGCGTCGCGGGGCCGCTGAACGACAGCATCCCGCCATTCAATCCGTTCACGCTCTATAACAGCACGCCAGGTGCTGGCGACCCGAGCGACAATGACGGCTCGCCGGCGGGCAGCCTGGCGACGGCCCTGCGCGATCCCGACGGCGGCCTGATACCGGACCAGGACAATCAGCTGCTCAGCGACGCCGAGGTGCTGGCGCTGGTGCTGAAAAACCGCGATGGATCGCTCGACGGCTCGGTGATGTCGGATGGCGGCGGTTCGGGCGACGCCGGCGCGGAGGGGGAGACCGAGACGACGGCCAACCTCCCCGCCCGTGACGCCCTGCCGCCCAACACCGTCGCGCTGGCCAAGAACCAACTCGATGATGTGTCTACGCCCCAATTCGAGGGGCAGGAGGTGCGCGTCATTCAATCGGGCGCCAACGAGACGCTGACCGCGCTGTTGCAGCGCAATGGCGTGAGCGCCGCGCAATGCCATGCCATCGTCGCGGCGGCTCGAAAGGTGGTCGATGGCGAAGGCTTGGTCGCCGATCAGGAAGTGCGGCTGGTGCTGGCGCCAGGGGCCGACAACACCATGCAGCCGGCGCTGGTCACGGTGTTTTCGGAGGCGCACAGCCATCTGGTGACGGTGGCCCGGACCGGCTCGGGCGGTTATGTCGGGAGCGAAAACCCGCTGGCGGCCAACTTCAACGAGCAACTGGCCGAACTGCAGGGCAGCCGCCAGCACAACACTCTGTATGCGGGTCTTTACGAGCAGGCGCTGCAGCAGGGCATGCCCGGCCCCATGATCATGCGCATGGTGCGCACCTTCGCCTATGACACCGACTTCCGCCGCCGCGTCGGCCCCGGCGACGGTTTTGAGGCCTTCTTCGACATCGCCGAGGACACCGGCTCCTTGAGCGGAGCGACCGTGGGATCGGCTGGCGGAAAACCCAACGAACTGCTCTTTGCCTCGTTGACGGTCGGCGGCGAAACCCGAAAGTTCTATCGCTTCCGCACGCCGGACGGCCTGGTGGATTATTACGACGTACAGGGAAATAACGCCAAAAAGTTCCTTACCCTGAAGCCGGTGCGCGGCGACGTGCGCTTTACCTCGGGTTTCGGTTTCCGCGTCCATCCGCTGCTGCACATCAAGAAGATGCACACCGGCATCGACTGGGCGGGCGAGGCGGGCACGCCGATCCTGGCGGCGGGCACGGGCGTCATCGAGGACTATGGACGCAAGGGCGGCAACGGCAATTATGCCCGTATCCGGCATGCCAACGGTTATGAATCCGCCTATTCGCACATGCAGCGCTTCGCCCCCGGCCTTGGCGTCGGCAGCAAGGTCAACCAGGGCGATCTCATCGGCTATCTCGGCAACACGGGCCTGTCGACCGGCGCGCATCTGCATTTCGAGGTGCTGATCAACGGCTCGTTCGTCGACCCGATGTCGATCCGGGTGCCGCGCGACCGCCAGCTCGCCGGCCGTCAGCTGACGGAGTTCCAGAAAGAGCGGGCGCGGATCGACGACCTGATGACGCGCCAGCCGGTGATGTCGCTGGTCGACCAGGTGGCCAGCAAGGGCTGACCGCGGGCGACAACCAGCGCTCACGCAACGCGCTGGTTTGGCGTTGCGTCCCGTTGCAGGCTGTTGCATTGGCGTTGCGTTCCAGATCGCCCGCCGCCTCAAAACCGATCCGAACTGTGGATTTCATTGCATCGGGTGGACAACAGCGTCCAAGTGTCGTCCATTTCGGCCGACCCGGCTCGGTTAACGTGGCGATATGGTTCGTTAACGCGTCCGGCATCGGTTGCAGCACCATAGCGGAAGGATCCGGCCCATGAACCGCCTCACCGGCAAAACCGTCTTCGCCACCGCCGCCGGCCAAGGCATCGGCCGCGCCTGCGCCCTCGCCTTCGCCGCCGAGGGCGCAAAAGTGTGGGCCACCGACATCAACGCCGCCCTGTTGGCGCAACTCGCCAAGGACGCAGCCGGCGCTCCCGGCAAGATCGAGACTTTTACGCTGGATGCGCGCGACACCGCCGCCGTCGACGCCGCCGCCAACAAGGTCGGCCCCGTCAACGTCCTGCTCAACTGCGCCGGCATGGTGCACACCGGCACCGCCGTCAGCACCGACGAGGCGGCCTGGGATCTCTCCTTCGACCTGAACGTGAAATCGCAATGGCGCACGCTCCGCGCCTTCCTCCCCCTCATGATCGCCCAGGGCGGCGGCTCCGTCATCAACATCGCCTCAGCCGCCGGCTCGATCAAGGGCGCGCCCAACCGCTATGCCTACGGAGCAACCAAGGCCGCCGTGATCGGCATCACCAAGTCGGTCGCCGTGGATTTCGTAAAACAGGGCATCCGCTGCAACGCCATCTGCCCGGGCACCGTCGATACCCCAAGCCTCAACGAGCGCATCCAGACCATGCCCGGCGGCCCGGCCGAGAACCGCAAGATGTTCGAGGCGCGGCAACCGGTGGGGAGGTTCGCCCGGCCCGAGGAAATCGCGCATCTGGCGGTGTGGCTGGCCAGCGACGAGAGCGCGTTCGTGACCGGCGGGACGCATGTGATCGATGGCGGGTGGACGGTGTAGGGGGCACTTACGCCGCCTTCAACCTGCGCAATTCGTCCATGAAAGCAGAGCGCACTTGCTCGGCCTCGTCTGTCGGCAACCATCTGGTCATTTGCGGCAAGACGGTCTTCCAGTAGGCGAGTTCTTTCGGCGTCCACGGCACTACCTCGGCGGAGCGCGCCGCGTCGAGCACCTTCTTCACCTCGGAGCGCACCTTCTCGAGCGTCGGCGCGTAGGACTGTCGCGGCGGCGGGCCGAACAGGTCGGGCTGGGCGCTGGAAAAATTGGACTGCCGGTTGCTTGACATGAGGGGTCCCAAGGGCGAGTGCGAATCATCGCAATCATGCCCGAGCGCGTGCGCCACAGCGAGCGCGCGCGCTAGTTTTCCTCAGGCTCTTGCGCCGCCGTCTGTGTGCCAAGCGCGCCCGCAGCGACCAGTTGTTCGTGATCGAACAGCGTTCCAGCGAGAATGGCCTCGAGCACGGTTGCCTGCACAGGCTCCAGCGCCACGAGTCGGCCCAGCACGTGCAGGAGGTCGAGCAGATCGCTGGTGTATTCCGCCAGCCAGTGATCGGGCTGAATGCTGGACAGCGGCGAGGGCGGGCGGCGGTCGCCAATGATGGGACGGCGGCGGTCCTTCTTGCGGTAGCTGAACCATTGCGTCAGCACGTTCATGCCTGAGACGTCGTAGTCGACCATGGCTTGTGTGACGTTTTCGACATAGCCGGTGCCGACGAACAGGCGGCGGGAGGCCGCGTCGTAGCGCAGTTCGTTTGGGTAGTCCTGGGGCGTTGCCGGGATGGTCCCGCGCGCGGAATTGTGGGGCCGTCGATGGCTACACGTGGCGAGCTCGCTGGGCGATCTGCATCGTCGTCCACAAAGCGCTCGCCGAAGGTGTGGAGCCAGTTCTCACCGCCACTTAGTCCTAAACCCCAGACGTCGCGTCATGTCGAACGTATTGATGCAGGGCAGTGCAAATGCGGCGCAAACATCAGGTAACTTTCGGTTTTTGCGAGTTTTCTTCGGTGAGGATACCTCTGTGGTCACGACTGTGCGATCAGGTTGAGCGAGGGCGTAGGCAGCGAGAAACGGATCGAAACCGATGAACTCAAGCTCATCATCGGTCAAATCTGGAGCGTATCCGGTGCTTACAATGCGCTGTAGGATTGTACTGTCGACCGATTCTTCCAACCTCAAAGCATCGAGGTTTGCATCATTTTTGATCCAGTCGAGCAGGGGATCGCCATCTTTGCCCGCCTTTACTTCCTCAATGATTTCGAGTGGCATTTTAAGGTGCCCATTTTCACCCTGGTGCCGAAGCCAATCCCAGAACTCAGGTACTTGCTCTATGGAATAGTAGGAATTGTGAGCCGTGATCAGAACGTTGGCATCGAGCAAGTAGAGCATTATGCACTACCTCGCGCGACGGTCGGCCGCAAAATGGACTCGACCGTCCGAGGTTTCACACCAAGAACCTGACCAGCCTTGGTATAGGTCAGGACGCCCTCGCCAAGTGATCGCGCCACGAGATTGATTATGGCCGGTCCCAGCCGATGTCGACGAAGAATTGGAAAGGATGGGCCGGCTTGGCCAGCTGTTTTGGCTTCGAGTTTTCTGGACTTGCTGTCCTGCCATTCTCCATAGAAATGTTCGTCAAAAGCCTGCCAGCGCGCGTTGTTGATTATACGCATGTTCAACAGTTGATAAGCAACCATGCTGCGGCTGATGTTGCGCGCAGCAGCGAATTCAGAAAGCTGGCGAACGGCCTCTTCAAGAGGGCCGGCGGCGCTCCCAGCAAGGATGGCAAGCTCTGTTGCACGCAGCAGAATTCGACCAGCCACGTCATTGCAGAAGCGCTCAATAACGGCTTCAACTGAATTTCCGCTTACACCCGATGTGCCGAGCCAAAGGTGTGCGGCTTCATGTAGCGCCGTGAACGACCACGCAGCATGTGCATCTTGATCATTGATAACGACGAATGGGGCAATCGGATCGGCGATTGCAAAGCCACGAAACGTCCGAGAGCCAATGTTTGTGTGGTGACTGCCCAGATTTCCGATCAACAACACAAATATTCCAGCACTCTCCAAACGGGCGCGAAGATATGTGAATGCGGTGTCGACATCCTTGGTTGCGCGGAACGCAGTAAGATCAAACCCTATCACTTCACAGATGTTGCGCGCCACGGCCTCTGAGCTATCGTTCAGGCTTCGAGATCCAATGAACGGCAAGCGCTCGCCTTGGTCATCTTCCAATAGCGACTTTATGAGACCGTGCCGTACCTGTACGTTCCGAATCAGGGCGTCAAGTTGCGGATTGAAATCAAGATCAGCTGCGCCGGGCAGTTTGCGAAAATCTTGTCCCCGATCTCCGATTGCCGGTGGACCAGCGAGGTAGAACACCAGAAGTGAGCGGCGATACTTCTTAGACATTCGCAAGAGCTGCGGACGAGTTGGTTCGCCAGTGCCGGCTTCGAGTGCGGCCAGTCTGTCTGCACCGGTCACGCCGCGTGCGGCCTTCAGGCCTATCGCGTCGGCGGCAGCCTCCAGCGATAAGCCGGCGGTCACGCGTGCCCAAGTCAATATTTCTGGATTGATTTTCGGCATTAGCGCGAACCTAACATTACGCAATCGTCCGTGATCTTAGAGTCGTAGCGGACAAACGGATAGTCCAAAGTCCCCGTTGACTTGTCCCGCAATGTTTCATCCACCAGCCTCACCATCGCATCCACCACCTGCGGCGGCGTATAGTAGGAGCCCGTCTGTTTTTTCAGATCGTTGTCGTAGACGTCGAGAAAATCCTCATAGAAATAAAGCCAGGCGTCCGGGTCGCCCTTGGACACATGATCCCAGTCGACCACATTGAGCACACGCCGCAGCGTGTCGAGCGCCGATGCGAGCGCTGTCTTGATGTTCTCATCGTCCACCAGCAATCGCAGCGCGGTGCCAATCAGCCCGCTCGCCTTGCGCAACTCAGCTGCGGCATGATCCAGCCCGTCGGCAAGGCCGATTTTTCGCACGCGGGCAATCAGTAACCCGAAGGTCACCGCCTGCGCATAGCCATCGGCAAACTGCTCGTTGGTGGCTTCGGGAAACAGCAGGCTGCGCCACTCGCTCGAAAGCGACATGAAGCCGGGGTTGTTGCGCTCCAGCTCTTCCGTCACTTCCTCCCGCAGCAGCCGGCACAGGCGCGCGGCGATCCCCGCAAGCTGTTTGGCGCTCCTTGGCGCGATTGGGTTCCAAGCGAAGAAATTCATGAACAGCGCGAGCGTTGTCGCGGGGGCGAAAAGTTTGGCCCCCGCCTTCTCGATATCGCCGTCAAGAACGACGGTTTCCTTGAGTTCGCCGTCTTGCCACAGCGTGAAGCCATTGCCATCCGTATAAATCAGGTTCGGTAGTGTCTTGAGCTTCTGCCACTGCCTCTTGTCGTGAGCGTCCGTAAACTTGCGCGGATCGTAGCCTTTGCCGGGCGCCTTCACCTCGATGAAGCCGGCCAGCGCATTGCGCACGGACACGGCATAGTCCGGCCGGGTGGACAAATGCGCCAAGGTCGTCTCGCCCACCAGCTTGACCGCGTTCCTGGGCAGTCCTGTCAGTTCGGCCAACTGCATCACGAGCGTTTCGAGCGGCGCGCGCAACTGGTCCTCCGGCGCGCCCGTCACGGCCTTGTTCGCGAGCTTGCCCTTCGCCGACGCGCCAAATTCCGAAATGATCTCTGCAAGTTCGGCCATGCGCGCCCCGGCGATAGGATGAGGTGGTAGCTATCGATCCGAAGAGGCGCAGGTCAACACTCTTTTCTGCTGAGGGCCCAGCACCTAACGTCTACCCATGACTCGCATCCTCCTCCTCGGCTGCGCCGGAACCGGCAAAACTACGCTCGCCCGCCGGCTCGGCGCACGCAACGGCGCGCCCGTCATAACGCTCGACGCCCTCTGGCAACCGCACTGGACCGACGCCGACCTCCCGCACTTCCGGTCCCTCATCGCCACCGCCCATGTCACAGACGCCTGGATCAGCGACGGCAACTTCGCCGCCGCGACCTTCGACCTCCGGCTGCCGCGCGCGGACGTTGTGCTCTGGCTGGAGCGGCCGCGCTGGTCCTGCGCCTGGCGCGCCATCGCCCGCGTGCTGCGCCCCGGCGAACACCATCGCGTCGCCGATTTGCCAAAAGTGCTTCGCTTCATCTGGGGATTTGATCGCATCAACCGGCCACGCATCGAGGCGGGGCTGGCCCAATACGGCGCGCACGTCGCGGTCATCCGCCTGCGGACCGATCGGGAGGCGGCGGATTTCGTCGAGGGCCTGCCGGACCGTAGGTTGGGTTAGGGCGCAACCGGTCTCGCGCCAACCGACAGCGTTTTACGCGCGTAACCCAACATCTTTCCGCGCCCAGAGGCGTTGGGTTGCGCGCGCTCACCATCAGTGCACACCCTAGACATTTCAGGCGCGCTAACCCAACCTACGCGGCTGTTGGATATCTTCAGCACAGTCATTTTGCCTGTTTGTTCCACCGTCCCCGAAACGCAGTCTTGGGAGTATCGTTGCATGACAAGGAACACATCACTTTTCGCCGTGATGACGGCCGTCGCCGCAGTCGCCCTCACGTCCCCCGCCCAAGCCGACTCCGCCGCCATGACTTTCTTCGTCACCAGCGCCGGCCCCGGAGATGGCGCCAATCTCGGCGGGCTCGATGGGGCGGACGCGTACTGCGCAAAACTCGCCAAGGCGGCCGGCGCGACGGCGACCAGCTGGAAGGCCTATCTCAGCACCACCGCGCCTGGCGGCGACGCGGGCGTCAACGCGCGCGACCGGATCGGCAAGGGGCCGTGGCAGAATTTCAAGGGCGAGGTGGTCGCCAAATCGGTCGAGGACCTGCATTCGGCTGGTGGCAATGTCACCAAGGCGACGACGCTCTCCGAAAAGGGCGAACCCATCATGGGGCGCGGCGACGCCACCAACATGCACGATATTCTGACGGGGTCGGATCCGCAGGGCCTGTATTCGACCGCAGGCGGGGATACGACCTGCGGCAACTGGACCAAGAATGGCGAGGGGTCCGCCATCGTCGGCCACCATGACAGGAAGGGCTTGAAAGACTCGCGCCACATGAATTCGTGGAATTCGGCGCACGGCTCGCGCGGCTGCGGGCAGGAGGCGCTGAAGGGTACGGGCGGGGCGGGGTTGTTCTACTGCTTCTCGGCGAATTGATCTTTGAACGTAGGGCGCAATAGGCGCGCCTTTTTTTCGCGCCGTATTGCGCCGCGAGGCTCACCGCAATCGCCTGCGCACGTGTTTGACCCCTGCGGCGCAATACGGCGAAGTGGCCTATTGCGCCCTCCATCATGGAAACCCTATGACCGTCGCCATCGTCCGCATGACCGAGGACCATATCGCGAGCTTCCACGCCACGCTCGATGCGGTCGCCCGCGAACGCAAATACCTGGCTTTCCTCGCAGCGCCACCGCTTGAGGCGACGCGCGCGTTCGTGCTCGGCAACATGGCCAAGGGCGCGCCGCAGTTCGTCGCCATCGCGGGCGCGGAGGTGGTCGGCTGGTGCGATATCACGCCAATCGACCGGCCGATCGACGCGCATTGTGGGACGCTCGGCATGGGGCTGCTGTCCGCCTATCGCGGGCAAGGTCTCGGCAAGGCGCTGATCGAGACGGCGGTGGCCGATGCGTTTCGGATCGGACTGACGCGGGTGGAACTGGCGGTGCACGCCAGCAACGCGCGCGCCTACGCACTCTATGAGCGTGTAGGCTTTGAGCGCGAGGGCGTGAAACGCAAGGCGGTGCGGATCGATGGGAGGTATGAGGACGTGATCATGATGGCGTGGCTCAACGAGAGCACCCCATGACGCCCTGCCGCATTCACATCCTCGGCGCATCCGGCGCTGGCGTCACCAGCCTTGGGCGTGCGCTCGGCGCCGCGCTCGCCACGCCTCATCACGATACGGACGATTACTGTTGGCTCCCCACCGACCCTCCGTATCGGGACAAACGGGCGCCCGAACTGCGGTTGCGGTTGATGCGCGAGCTGTTCCTCGATCGCGCCGATTGGGTGCTGAGCGGGTCGCTCGATGGCTGGGGCAATCCGATTGTACCGTGGTTCAATCTGGTGGTGTTTCTGACGCTGCCGACGCCAGTCCGGATCGAACGCCTGCGCGCCCGTGAACGCACCCGCTATGGCGCCGAGGCCATTACCTCCGGCGGCTGGCAGCACCAGCACTTCGCCGATTTCATCGACTGGGCGTCCCACTACGACGACGGCACGCGCGAAGGGCGCAGCCGGCGGCGGCACGAGGCCTGGCTGGCGGCGCTGCCCTGTCCGATGCCGCGGCTTGACGGTGCGCGCCCGTTGGACGACCTTGCGGGCGAGGTCGTCGCGCATGTGCGGCGCGGCTGACGAACAACCGTGAGGGACATCATGCCAAAAGGCTACTGGATCGCGCGCGTGGACGTCCACGACGCCGATGCCTACAAAACCTACATTGCGGCCAACGGTCCCGTGTTCGCCAAGTTCGGCGGGCGCTTTATCGTACGCGGGGCGGCGCTGGAGAACCCGGAAGGCGCGATGCGGGCGCGCAATGTGGTGATCGAATTCCCCAGCGTGGAGGCGGCGCAGGCGTGCTACCACTCGCCAGAGTATCAGGCGGTCAGGGCGCTCAGGGTCAACGCCAGCGCGGGCGATCTCGTGATCATGGAAGGTTATGAGGGCCTGCAGCCGGTCGCCTGAAACACCCCCCAACCAAGGATCATCTCCATGCTGAAATTCTACATGTCCGCCGCGCCGAACCCGACCAAGAAGGCCATGTTCAGGCATATGCAGTTGAAGGCGGGGTGAAGAACGTAATAAGACGTGAAGTCGTGAAATCGTGAAATCGCCAAGTCGTGCGCATTGTGCTGCCCTTCCCGATTTCACGAATTGGCGACTTCACGATTTCACGTCTTGCCGATGAGCGCCGTCTGCGGTTTAACCACCGCCATGCAAGCTGCTCCCAGCCTCACACCCTCCGCCCTCGCCCCTTATCTGCTCAACGTCGCGACCGTGCTCCCGGTCTTCATCTGGGGGCCGCCGGGCATTGGGAAGTCGGCGCTGGTGCGCGACTTCGCCGCCAGCGTCGGCTTGCCCTGCGTGTCGCTGCTCGGCTCGCAGCTGGCGCCGGAAGACATCATCGGTGTACCGCAGATCGTCGATGGCAAATCGCGCTTCTGCCCTCCAACTATGATCGCGCGTGAAGAACCGTACTGCCTGTTTCTCGATGAGCTGAACGCCTGCAGCCAGGAGGTGCAGAAGGCGTTCTACTCGCTCATCCTGGACCGGCGCATCGGCGAGTATCACCTGCCCAAGGGTTCGATCGTGATCGGTGCGGGCAACCGGGCCGAGGATGCCGCCATCGTGCGGCCGATGTCGTCGGCGCTGGTGAACCGCATGGCGCATGTGCAGTTGCGCGCGTCCGCGCACGACTGGCTGGCCTGGGCCGGGCCGGCGGGCGTGCATGAGATGGTGATCAGCTACATCATGAACCGCTCCGACCATCTGTGGTCCAAGCCGCCCAAGCACGAAGAGCCGTTCTCGACGCCGCGCGCGTGGGACATGCTCTCGCAGGCGATCAAGTCCTATGGCGATCCGGTTGGCACGGATCATTTGAAAATCCTGGCGTCGTCGCTGCTCACTCCGGCGCACGCGGCGCAATTCACCGCCTTTGCGCGGCTGCGTGAGCGCGCGCACGATCTTTCCGCCATCGTGAAGGGCGAGCGCAGCTGGCCCGAAAAACCTGAGGAGCGCGACATCCTCTATTTCCTGGTGCAGCAGTTGCGCGACCGCTTGATCAAGGAGCTACCGGAGGACGAGAGCAAGGCGTCCCGCGAGGCGCGCGAACTGGCCAACCGGGCCAAGGATATGATCGTGTCCCTCTCGCGGATTTCCACCGAGCTGGCGCAGATGGTGGTGACCGAAGCCGAGAGCGGCGCGGCCCTGCCGGCGTGGTACACCATCGAGCTGGCGCGCGCGCTGCCGCGGCTGGCGGCGCAGAGGTAATACGATGCACCGTCGGCGTAGGGGCGACCCGTGGGTCGCCCTCGGGCAGCGCGCCGTGCCGTTAAAGGACGACCCCCGGGTCGCCCCTACGCCATCAAGCCTTTTTGTTTGCATACAGAGTCTCATGGCCAAACCGCCCAAAATCCCGAAGGAAAACCTCGAACTCCTGGCCGCCGGTCAGGCCGCCGTCGGGCAGCATCCGCTGCTGGCCTACCTGCGCGAGTTGGCCTATGTGACGGCGTCGCCAAAACAGCCGTTCCCCAAGACGGGCTGGGCGCGCATGCTGGTCAGCCAGGGCCACGATAAGAAGCCGATAATCCAGATCGAGCTCAATCCCTGGCAGCGCGGCACGCCAGCCGAATGGGTGGCGGTGATCGGCCAGGCGCTGTTGCACATCGCGCTGAATCACCTCGATCCGCGCCGCGAAGACGATACCTGGCGCTATGCTTGCGAGCTGGCGGCGACGGAACTGCTGCGCCACCTCGGTGTCAGCCAGCGGCCGGAATCGCTGGAATATCTCGAGGATTCGCCGCCCGGCAAAACCGCCGAGGAGATCGCGCGCAACATTTCTGGCGACCTCCCCGCGTCCCGTCAGCGCTACGGCCACCGGGGACTGGCAGGCGACGGACAGCCGACCTGGATCGTCGCGCCCGAGGTAAAGCCCTTCGACGCCGTACTGAAAAAGAAACACACCACGGCGTTGGCCGAAGGCATCCGCTCCGCCATCCGCAAAGCCGTCGACGAAGCCGGATACGCCGCACGCGGACCAAGCAAAAAGGCCAACTCGCGCGCCGAACTTGCCCGCTCCTGGTTCATCGCCAGCTATCCGCTGCTGGCCTCGCTCGCGGCCGCCTTCGAGATCGTCGAGGACGCCGGTATTTGCGACTTGTACGACATATCCATCGCGGCCGTGAATTCCGAAGAGCGAAAGATCTATATCAATCCAAAGTTCCCCATGACCTATGGCGGCCTGCAGTTCGTCATGGCGCACGAGCTCTTACACGTCGGCTTGCGCCACGAAGCGCGCCGCCAGGGCCGCGATCCGTTCCTGTGGAACATCGCCTGCGACTACGTCATCAACGCCTGGCTGATCGAGATGGGAGTGGGCGAGCTGCCGACGCCGACGTTGATGCTCGACATGGAGCTGGGCTTTGAGAAGGAGTCCGCCGAAGCGCTCTATGATCGCATCGTGGGCGACCTGCGCATGATGCGCCGTCTACAGAAGGCCCGTACCCTGCGTGGCGCCGGCCTGGGCGACATGATGTCGGAACGCCCGCCGTCCTGGTGGACCGGCGCGGGCTGCGATCTCGACACCTTCTATCGCCGCGCCCTCCGCGAAGGCCTCGACTTGCATCAATCGGGCGGACGCGGCCTATTGCCTGGCGATCTGGTGGAAGAAATCCGCGCCATCCTGGAGCCGCCGATCCCGTGGGACGTGAAGCTCGGCCAATGGCTGGATAACTTCTTCCCGCCCATAGAATCCCGCCGCTCGTTCGCCCGCGCCAGCCGCCGCCAATCCTCGACGCCCGATATTCCGCGCGCGGTCTATGTCCGTCCGCCCGAACTGATGGCGTCGCGCACCTTCTGCGTCATCCTCGACACCTCCGGCTCAATGCAGCCGCAGCTGCTGGCGCGCGGCCTCGGCGCCATCGTCAGCTACGCATTAAGCCGCGAAGTGCCGCTGGTGCGCGTCCTCCAGTGCGACGCCGGCGTACACGACATGGGGTATATTGAGCCGGAGTCGCTGCTCTCGCGCATAGACGTGCGCGGCCGCGGCGGCACCGTGCTGATGCCCGCCGTGCACAAGATCGAAGCCGCCGCCGACGTGCCCAAGGATTCGCCACTGTTGATCATCACCGATGGCCTATGTGACGTGCTGACGGTGAAGCGCGAACACGCCTATCTGCTGCCCGGCGGCAAGCGGTTGCCGTTTCCAACCCGCGCGCCGGTGTTCCATTTCGGGGAATGAGGCGGGCAATCGGTATTGGACGAAAGGCATGAAAGGACGTATTATCGGAGCCATGAACAAACACGTCACAGAACGCATCGACGATGCTGAGCGAGTTGCGAACCCGGCGGATGTGCTCACGCGTGTCCAAGCCGAAGGCATTGCCCCCGACATAACGCGTAGAGTTGCGGCAATCGAGCGGCGGGCGCCTTTGAAGCCGCCAACGTCTGCTGAATTGGATGCAGCGCTCGCCCGTGGCCCTCGACTCGATCCTGACGACGCAGACGATTTTCTAAAACTAATCGAGCAAATACGGCGTGAGGCGGTCTTGCCAGAGCGTTCGCCGTGGGATTGATCGTCGATACCGGAGTTTTTATCACCTACGAAAGACTTGGCATTGCGCCCGACTTTTCGCGGTTTGGTCCGGTGGACGCCAACTGGATCAGCGCGGTGACCTATTCTGAGCTTTTGGCCGGCGTTCACATGGCCAACAGCGAGGACCGGCGAGTGCGCCGCTTGGCTTTTGTCGAGAAGGTTCTCGTCGCGATACCCGTGCTAAGGGCACCCTCCACAATAAGTGCGCTGACCATCCCCGACTTTCGGGTGTGAATTCAACAGTATGGGCTGGCGAAATGGCGCACTTATTGTGGTGGGCACCTTAAGCTTCACTCGAAGCACGGCTCCGATACACGCAGAGATTGGCGCTTTTTTGCGGCGTGCGGGCAAAACGATTGGTCCATATGATCTCATGATCGCGGCAACAGCACTTGAACACGGGCATTCCGTCCTGACCCTCAACTTCGGCGAGTTCGAGCGCGTGCCAGGCCTGACCGTCATTCGCTGGACGAAGTGACATGCACGACTACGTCATCGTCCTCCTGAACGGTTTTGGCGCGCCCCCGCTCACGGCGGGACGGGTGCATGACCTTTATTTCGGGCTCGTACCACAGATGTGCCGCTCCGAGGTTCGCTGGCTCGCCCCCGGCGAGGCCGTCGAGTTGCCGCTACGCGTCGAAGAGCCGGTAGTCGCCGAGGGCATCGCGGACGCCATCGCGGCCGAACTCGCCGGCCAGCCCATCGACAGCGCGCTCCTCCCCGCCGCCAACCGCCGCAAGCGGTTGCTGGTGGCCGATATGGAATCCACCATCGTGGCCGAGGAGTGCCTCGATGAACTGGCCGCCGAAGCCGGGATCGGCGAGCAGATCGCCGGCATAACGGCGCGAGCCATGCGGGGCGAACTGGCGTTCGAGCCCGCCTTGCGCGAACGCATCGGCTTGCTCAAGGGCATGTCAGTCGCCAGCCTGGAGCGGCTTCGTGACCGACTTACGGTGCTGCCCGGCGCAGCCACCCTTGTCGCCACCATGAAGGCCCATGGCGCCCCTACGGCCCTCGTGTCGGGGGGCTTTACGTTTTTCACCGGGACGGTCGCCGCCAAACTTGGCTTTCACGAACACCACGGCAACGCACTGGACATCGCCGGCGGAAAGCTCACGGGTGGCCTCTCTGGCCCCATTCTTGGCCGCCAGGAGAAGGCCGATCACCTCGCCCGCATGGCCGCATCGCTGGGGCTCACCCCAGCCGACGCCGTGGCCGTGGGCGACGGCGCCAATGACGTCGCCATGGTGCAGCTGGCGGGCCTGGGCGTCGCCTATCGGGGCAAGCCGCTGCTGGCGGGCGTTGCCGACGCCGTGCTTCGCCATGCCGACCTGACGGCGCTTCTTTACCTTCAAGGTTACAATCGCGGGGAATTCACAGTACCCACTGGCTGACAGGCCGGAAAAACTGTGTCATCACCGCAGCCATGAAACTCGATCTTCCTCGCGTGACGGGCGATCAGACCCGCGTGGCTGCGGCCTGGGCCGTGCATGCTTTCACCGCCACCGGCGTCATGCTGGGGCTGTTTGCTCTCTTTGCAACTATTCAGGGCTACCAGCAGAACGCGTTTTTGTGGCTCGGCCTCGCCCTGTTCGTCGACGGGATCGACGGCTCGCTGGCGCGCCATTTCCAGGTGCGCGAGTACACGCCCAACTTCGACGGCGCCACGCTCGACAACGTTGTCGATTATACCACGTACACGTTCATCCCGGCGCTGATGGTCTACTTCTTCGCCATGGTGCCGCAAGGGTTTGGCATTGCGGCGGCCTGCTTCATCGCGCTGACGTCGCTCTATTGCTTCGCCAACAACAACATGAAAACAACGGATTACTATTTCTCCGGCTTCCCGGCGGTCTGGAACATCGTGGTGCTGTACCTGCAGATCCTGCGCACGCCGCAATGGGTCAACTTGGCGATCATCGTGACCTGCGGCATCCTCACCTTCGTGCCGTGGAAATATGTCCACCCCTTGCGTGTCGCCCGCTTCCGCCCCGCCACCATTGCGGCGACCATCGTCTGGTGTTTTACCAGTTTCTGGCTGATTTTCACGACCGGTAAACTTGAGCACCCGTCGGTCAGTGAGCCGTTGGTGTTCGCGGTCTGGATCGCAGCTTCCCTATATTTCGCCGCCATCTGCTTCATCCGCACGCTGGGCGAACCCGAGGCGGCGACCAAGACCGATCCGCACTGATACCAGCCCGCACGATCAGTGACCCGTTGCTGGCGCGGTCTTTGCGCGGGGGGCGACGGGCAAGTCGCGCTCTTACAGTTGATACCAAACGTCGTTGATGCTGACTCATCGGTGATTGGGGCGCGCAGCAGCGCGCCCGGCGTGAAACACTGATAGTCTGTCGGATGCGGCGCGCCGGGCGCACTGCTGTGCGCCCCTACAAAACTGGCTTCCAATTCCTCGCGGGAATGACGACATTATAGGTACCAAATGGAAGCGCCAGAACACTAGCTGGTTGCGGCCGAGGCGACTGCCTGAACCAGACCGGCGACATCGCGCCTGCGCGATAGCGGAAACAGCCGGATGTTCGGGTTCGCCGTGCTGCGGTTGGCGGCGCCGACAGGTACGGCGGCCCAGCTCGTCGCCAGCGTCTGGCGCAGGAACGCATCATCGGTCTGCTGATTGATGACCAGGATAATGCGTTGGAGCGGCACCGTCGCCAGCAGCGTGCTGATCTCGTAGATGCAGCCCTTGTTTTCAGGGCCGAAGCCGCGCAGGTCCATCAGCACCACGTCGCTGTCCTGGGCGAGGCGGTCCAACACCAGTTTCCAGGTATCGTCGTGGCAGAAGAAGTCGGCGACCCGGTAGCGGCCGTCAAAGTCGCGCCGTGGCGCGGCTTCGCTCAGACGCTGCGCCAGATCCTCGGGGCCGGCGATGAAGCGGCGCGACAAGCGACCGGACAGGAATTCCAGGAATTCGTGCGGTTCGACCGTGGTCGTCGCGAGGTCGGGGCCGGCAATCAGGCGGAGGTTGCCGGCGAAGCGCCAGGGTTCGGCGAAGGCGTGGAAGAAATTGCGGCTGTTACGGCCAAGTTTGAAAACGCGCAGCAGGAGAAGTGTGGGGGCGGCGGCGGCGGAACGCGAACCCGGCAGCAATGCCGCAAAGCCTGCCGTGGCTATGACCTTGTACGCAAGGAATGCCGCCAAGGGGACGATCAAAGACACGCGCCATCCCAAACTGCTCAGGACAATAGAATGAAAACTAGCAGACAGCAGCCAGACCGCGTCAATCGTCAAGGTCTGGTCGCTGACCCAGCCGCGCCGGTATAGTCCGCCTAAGCCGCGCATGACGATCCATCCCGCGATGCCGAACACGGCCAGAACGGATAGGTTCAAGGTTACCGCTACAGTCCGGCCGCTGAGTCCGTACGGTTCGCTAAAGGTCGCGAACCACTGACTCTGGGATCCGGCGTCTTCGCCGAAACGCGATTCCAAGACCGTTGACATCAGCGTCAGGCCGCCAAGCAATGCCAACATCAGCAAGTAAACGAGCGGGCCGGCGGCGCGAAGTCCCCGGCTGAGAAAGCAAAGACTGAAAATGATGGCCGTCATGTTTATGACCATCAGATCAGAAGCGCCCAGCCTGACCGAGGACCAAATCGCAGTCTTCGTGAGGACGGCGATGGCGAACTGCACCAGGAACAGCAGGAAATAGGCGGCAGCGATCGCAGACCAGCCGCGCCAAGTGTAACTGCGAGCTATTCCCATAGAAACAAGAATTGGCCAGGAATTGTTCACAAAAAGAAACAAAAATGTATGAAGAGAGGTAGCATCGCCTAATGCAACCAGATATCCCAGACTGATGATTATGGAGAAGGCCAATCCCGCGTTCGCATAGATCACCGCGTTGCGCCAGGATCCATTCAAGGCGCCTCGGCCAAGCGCCGACGCTGCCACGCTTGCCGCAGTATGACCGTCCAGTCGGGCGATGGCCAGTTGCGACTGCGGGCCGCCAGCGGCGCTCCCAGTCGCCAGAGCACGGGAAAAATCGCTGTCGGATATACCCGTGACGCGGCGCATCGACCGGTTCACAGCCAACTTGTAAAGCCAGATCAGCAGAAACGCGACCGGCAGGCCAAACATCGCGGCGCCAGCGGTAATCGTGAAAAGGGGTTTGTCCGAAAACTCGATCAGGAAACTCTGCGGTGTCGTCTCCACGCGTGCGCCCTCCCGCTCAGAGGCAAGGAGGCCGTGTCGTTCGCCTCTTACACTCAGACAGAGAGAATAGTGCGCAACACTGCTTAGCGCCATGGTTGATGGCGCGCCGCCGCAAGGGACCTCGGCGCTCGTGTTCTAACACTTCCATTTGGTTCCCACGATCTCGTCATTCCCGCGAAGGCGGGACTCCATGCAAGCCAGTGGACGTCTCCACACTCACAATCCGGGAGGCCGTTGATCTATCCAGCCTGTCCGGCCTTTGAAATTCGTGCACATCTTTGGCATGCATGGCCCCCCGCCTTCGCGGATAGGCGCCAAGATAAGGGCGGCGCTACTTTCCTTCTCCCCCTTTTTACGGGGAGAAGGTGGCCGCACTGCGCGGAGGCGCAAAAGAAAAGTGGGCGCACAGCGCGAGGATTCAGGGCCGGATGAGGGGCAGCCGCTTGCTCCGGGACTGTGGCAAGAGGGCCCGAGCCAGCCAGAGCCCCTCACCGACCGCGTGGCTCTTGCCTCCCAAGAGGTCGGCTGCCCATTTGCTTTTGCGCCTCCGCGCAGAGGACGCGGTCTCCTCTCCTCCTAAGAAGGGGAAGAGGAAAAAAGTGGGCGCCGCTCTTATTTTTGCGCCAATGCGCCTTCGCGGGGGGGGGCGACGAAAGTTCGGGCGCCTTTTGAATGCGCCAGAACGCTACCGCGCCACCTGATCCTTCTTGGTCGGCTGATCGCCGACATACGCGATACGCAGCATGTTGGTCGTGCCCGGCACCGCCAGTGGCACGCCGGCCGTGATGATGATGCGCTCGCCGCGAGCCGCAAAACCCTCATCGAGGGCGATCTTGCAGGCTTTCTCCACCATCTCGGCCTGGTTGGCGGGCTCGTTGGTGAGCACGCAGTGCAGGCCCCAGGCCATGGCCAGTTTGCGGCCGGTTTCCTTGACGGGCGTCAGCGCGATCACCGGCTGCTTGGGCCGTTCACGCGCAACGCGCAGACCCGTCGAGCCGGTCGCCGTGTAACAGACGATGGCGCTGAGCTGCAGCGTCTCGGCGATGGTGCGCGCCGCATTCGCGATGGCGTCCGCCCCCGTCGCATCCGGCGTGGTGCGTTGAGCATGGATGATCGCCTCGTACAGCGGGTCCTGCTCGACCTCCTGGGCCACCTTGTCCATCATGGAAACGGATTCGATCGGGAACTGGCCGACCGCCGATTCCGCCGACAGCATGACCGCGTCCGCGCCCTCGAACACGGCGGTCGCCACGTCCGACACTTCGGCGCGGGTCGGCACCGGCGAGGTGATCATGCTTTCCAGCATCTGCGTCGCCACCACCACCGGTTTGCCGGCCTTGCGGGCGAGCCGCGTCATGCGCTTCTGCAGGCCCGGCACCTTCTGCACCGGCAATTCCACGCCGAGATCGCCGCGCGCGATCATGATGCCATCGGCCAGCTCAATGATGTGGTCGAGGTCGGTGAGCGCGGCCGGCTTTTCGATCTTGGCCATGATGGAGGCGCGCTTTTCGATTATCTTGCGCGCCTCGGCGACGTCTTCCCAGCGCTGCACGAAGGAGAGCGCGACCCAGTCGACGCCGAGACTGAGCGCGTATTGCAGGTCGGTCTTGTCCTTCTCGGTCAGCGCGCCGAGCGGCAGCAGCGTGTCCGGCAAGCTGATGCCCTTGCGGCTGGCCAGTTGGCCGCCAACTTCGACCTTGGCCTTGAAGGTGGAGCGGTCCTTGGCAACTTCGCTGACGCGCATGCGCAGCTTGCCATCGTCCAGCAACAGCACATGGCCCGGCTCGACGCCGGCGAAAATCGGCGGATGGGGCAGCGACACGCGGGTGGCGTCGCCGGGTGATTTCACCTGGTCAAACGTGAAAATGGTGTCGTTGGCGAGGGTCACCTTCTCGCCGGCGAATTCGCCCACGCGCAGCTTCGGCCCTTGCAGGTCGGCCAGGATGGCGATCGGGCGGGAATACTTGGCCTCAAGCTGGCGGATGGCCGTGTGCTGTGCCTTCATCAGGTCGTAGACCACATGGCTCATGTTGATGCGGAACACATCCGCGCCGGCCACGAACAGTTTTTCGATCGACTCCATATCCTTATAGGCGGGGCCCAAGGTGGCAATGATCTTAACCCGCCTATTTCGTCTCATTTAGTTCCCTGCGCTTTCCTTGACCGGATCGGTAAGCCGTATCGTGTAGTCGTTGGCGTCGCCCGTGTCGACCTCATAGAAGCCCAGTTCCTTGTGGCCGCGCGCGACGCAATTTCGCACGTCGCGGATGGTAAAGGTCTTGTCGTCGACGCACATTTTGGTGGCCCCGGACCATTCGCCGCCGCGGTCATAGTCGACGCCATGCACGTAATAGAAGCGGCCGCTGAGCGTGCCGGTGACCAGCTTGACGCAGCCGCGCGAGAGAATGTTCCACCAGCCCTCGGTGAGCCAGCCCTTGGCGTCCTTGTAGCCGACCGTGACGCCGACCCGGCTTTCCGTGAAATTACAAAGCCTTAGATCGGCGTGCGCAGGCATGGCGAGGCCGGCCAGCAACGTAGCGCCAAGCGCAGGGCCGGAAAGGGCACGCAGGAGTGGGCGGCGCGAGGTCATCAACGCGGGTCTATCGGGTAAGAAAACGGCGAATGCGGGGGCGACTGTAGCGAGGCCGGGGCGGGAGGGCTATAGTGCCCCGCAATCACCACAGGGGATGACCATGAGCCTGCCCGACACGGCGACCCAGACCGAACTTGAAGCCGCCGCCTTCCGCCGCCTGCTGGCGCACTTGCGCGAGCGCCCGGAAGTGAAGAACATCGACCTGATGAACCTGGCCGGCTTCTGCCGCAACTGCCTGTCCAACTGGTACGCCGACGCCGCCAAATCAGCCGGAACGCCCGTCTCCAAGGACGACGCGCGCGAAATGGTCTACGGCATGCCGTATGAGACGTGGAAGGCCAAGCATCAAAAGGCGTGAGTGGTGAGTGGTTGCAAGCTAATACGGGGACAGTATACTAATTTCTAAACAGGGTCTTCAAACCGAACGGCCTGAATGGGGAAATTAGTATACTGTCCCCGTATTAGCGCCCTGTTGATCGCGGGGAAAACCTGCCTCTGGCTGCGACGCGCCATTGTCCGGCCCAGATGCCGCCGCTAGCGTTTGGTCACGCGCTCCCGACTGATTCGGGATCGCCCCCCGCGTTCCCAGCAAGGTAGCATCATGCAGCAAGACGTTCAGAAATCCACCCACGCGCAGCTGAAATCCGTGGTTGAGCGCATCGAGCACCTGGAAGAGGAAAAGAAGGCGCTGGCGGGCGACATCAAGGATGTCTACTCCGAGGCCAAGTCCAACGGCTTCGACACCAAGGCGCTGCGCAAGGTCGTATCGCTGCGCCGCCTGGACCAGAACGCGCGCCGCGAAGAAGAAGCCGTGCTGGCGACCTATATGGCGGCGCTGGGAATGCTGGAATAACCTTTAACACTGTGATTTTGGCGCCGAACGACATTTGTAGGGGCGACCCGTGGGTCGCCCTCCGACGGCACGGCGTGCGGCCCGAAGGCGACCCACGGGTCGCCCCTACACCCCAACCATCCGCATAACCAGCGCCAATCCCGCCGCCACGCCCAGCACGCCCGGTATCCCCCAATGCCGCCGCAGCAACAGCAGCGCGCTGATCGCCGCCAGCGCCACCACGCGCCAATCCAGCGTCCCCAGCGCGGGCAGCCAGAAGCGCAGCGGCCAGGCCTCGGTCAGCGTCACGGTCCCGAAAAACACCTGCAAGCCGAACCAGACCGCCAGGTTCAGGATCACGCCCACCACGGCGGCGGTAATCGCGTTCAGCGCGCCCTTCAGCCGGGGCTGCGCGTTCATCCACTCGATGTAGGGCGCGCCGGCGAAAATCCATAGAAAACAGGGTGCAAACGTCGCCCACAGCGCCACGAACGCGCCCAGCAGACCCATCGCTATGGGGTTGCCACCGCCGTGCGCGTAGGCCGCGAGATAGCCGACGAATTCCGTCACCAGAATGAGCGGCCCGGGCGTGGTTTCGGCCAGCCCCAGCCCGTCCATCATCTGGCCGGCGCCTAACCAGTGGCTGTGTTCGACCACGTCCTGGCCCATGTAGGCCAGCACGGCGTAGGCGCCGCCGAAGGTGACGACGGCCAGCTTGGAGAAGAACCAGGCGAGTTGCGTCAGCACATGGACGCGTCCGAAAGTGACGGCGATCAGCGCCAAGGGGACAATCCAGATCGCCAGCCAAACCCCAATCGTTTTCGCGGTGTCGCTTGCGGAAACGGCGGGCCACGCCACCGCAGTTGTGCTGGCCGCGCTGCTGCGGATAAACCCATAGCCGGCGGAAATCGCGACAATCAGCGGAAACGGCAGCCCCAGAAAGAAGATGCCCAGGAACGACAGCCCGGCGATCACCCAGTGCTCCTGTTGCTTCAGCGCGCGCTTGGAAATCCTGAGCAGCGCCTCGACCACGATCACCAGCACCGCGGCCTTGATGCCGAAAAACACCGCCTCGATCACCGGCACATTTCCAAATGCCGCATAGATCATCGACAGGGCCAACACCACCGCCGCCCCCGGGAGCACGAACAGCAGCCCCGCCGCCAGCCCCCCTTTCAGCCCATGCAGCCGCCACCCCGCATAGGTGGCCAGCTGCATCGCTTCGGGCCCCGGCAGCAGCATGCAGAAGCTGAGCGCGCTCAGGTAATGCTTCTCGTCCAGCCACTTCTTTTCATCGACGATGATGCGGTGCATCAGCCCGATCTGCGCCGTCGGCCCGCCGAAGGAGAGCAGGCCGATGCGCGTCCAGGTCTTCAGGGCGTCGGCGAAGGTCACCGATGCTGCGTCGCTCATGGCAAAAATCCCCGTCCCTAAACCTTCGCCGGCCAGTTGTGCGTTTCCTCGCTGGCGTCGCGGCTCCAGCGGTACAAACTGTCATAAAGCGCCATCGCCGCATCGAGCTGCGCCAGATCATCCTTATACATCCTGGAAAATCCGAGCGATGCGGCCAGCAGTCCCGCTGCTTCCGGCGCCAGATCGAGCCGCGCGGTATCGGCACCGCGCACGATCGTGGCCAGCCGCCGCAGGGCCGGCGTATCGGGGCCGATCTCAGCGATCAGCGTATCGAAGGTGCAGGTCTCGCCGCGATGACTCCAGAACACGTCGTCGATGTCGAACGGCGTGGCGTTGAACCGCTCGGCCACGGCCAGCACCTCGGACGGGGCGACGAAGAGAAACACCGCAGACGGATCGATGAAGCGGCGGATCAACCAGGGGCAGGCGATGCGATCAATTTTTGGCCGCGCGCGCGTCACCCAGATCGTGCGCCCTTTATCGTCGCGCGCCGGGATCTTCTCTGTGCGGATGAGCGGTTGCTTGGCGGCGCTCCAGGCCTCCCAGCCCCCGACCAGCGACTCTGCCGCAATACCGTCATGCCGCAACCAAGCCACCACGCCTTGCGAAAGCTTGGCGCCGCGCTGGCAGGTCACGACGACCGCGCGTCCGGCATAATGGTGCGCCCAATTGGCCACCGGCGCGTGGTCGTGGCGGAGCGCCGCCGGGATCAGTCGCGGATCGCTGGCAAAGTCCTCCGCGGTCCGCACGTCAATGATGACGGGTGCATGCGGCAAGCCAATCAATCGGGCGAGTTCGGCAACGGTGATTTCGGTTGGCGATGGCATGGGCGTCCTGCCTCTTTGGTTTGAGGGTCATGGACGCGATCATTCGGCTGCCGCCTCACGGGGTCGTCGCGAAGGACCCCTTGGCTCGGAGTATTGCGACCCGTAGGCGCGGCTGTCAACCAGGCGGGTTTCGCCAAATGCAAACATTGTACCCGTGACAGCGCGATAAATCTCGGCATAGGATATGCAACCATGTTGGATGAGTACGCCTCCGTTCGCGACGGCCGCCCCCGGGACGCCAAGGCTCTTGCCGGCGTTTTCCGTGACAGCTGGCTGTTCGCCTACGCCGGCATCATCCCGCACGCCCAGCTCACCGCCATGATCAGCCGCCGCGGCCTGCCCTGGTGGCGCGAGAACCTGAGGCGCCCGCGCAACATCATTGTCGCCGAAGCCGGCGGGCACACGGCCGGCTACGCCACCTTCGGCCCGTCACGCGTGGCCGGGCGGCATCGCGGCGAGATTTATGAGCTGTACGTTGCGCCGGAGTATCAGGGCCTGGGGCTGGGCGAGCGGCTGTTCGAGAGCGCGCGCCAAAGGCTCGACGACCTGCGGCTCCCCGGCCTGATCGTCTGGGCACTGAGCGATAACGACCCAGCCTGCGATTTCTACTGGCGCCGCGGCGGCCGGCCGGTAGCCTCTACGGCCGAACGCTTCGGGGCGTCGTCACTGAAGAAGACCGGGTTTGGCTGGGAGTGAGGGTTTGCTCCTCTCCCCGCGCCTCTTTGCGAGGGGAGAGGAGACCGCGTCTCGCTGGCGACCTTTTGGGAGCCAAGAGCCACGCGGTCGGTGAGGGGCAGCCACTTGCTCGGCTCCTGGTGAGACCTGTACGGAGCAAGCCGCGGCCCCTCACCTGTCGCTATTTTCCTCGGCTTCGCCTCGGAGCGACATCCTCTCCCCCAAAAATGGGGGAGAGGAAAAGGCTACGCCGCCCCTGTCCCCGTCTTCTGCACCCGTCCGATCGGCACGCCGGCGGCCTTCGCCTTGGCGACCGTCTCGGCCGGCCTGGCGCCGCCGCCGAGATAGTCCGTCAGCGCCACTTTGTTCGGTTTCATGCGCGAGGCGAGCCAAGTATCGTCGACCGCCAGGAAGCCGCCGTCCAGCGTCTTGCCTTTGTCGGCTTCGCTGCGCTGTTTGGCGCGAAAACGGTAGTGGTCGTAGACGTCCATGACATGCGTCATGTAGGCCTGAGCCAGTTTCTGATTGCCTTTTATAATCAACAGGTTCTCGTCGTTTTCGTAGGACGCCTTGAAGCCCAGGTTGTGGCTGCCGGTGATCACCACGCAATCGGGCGAGAGCGGATCGATGACCACGATCTTGTCGTGGATGATGGCTTTGCCGATGGTGAGGAGTTCGCTCTCGAAGGCGCCGACCACATCGTCCTTGTTCAGAGCAACGGCGCGCACGACGTGGATTTCGCCGTTGTCATAGGTCGCCGGCTGCCGATGCTTTGTGTGCGTCGGATCGGTCTTGTCGGGCGGCACGTAGTTTGGCATCGCCATGACGTCGCTGACCGCGCCGTAGACCACGATATCTTCGCGCGTCACGCCAACGCGGATCGCCTCTTCGATCACGCTGGTTTTTCCGGACTGGCTGGGCAGGAACACGGCGAAGAAGATGGCGTCCTTGGCCTTGCCGATCAGGTCGTAGACTTCGGCAAGGTCGGGCGGAGCGTCGTGGCCCTTGGTCTTGGCATGGGTGTTTGGCGAACGCCACAGCGTGACGCTTGTTCCGTCCGCCAACGTTGTTTCCGTATGCGCCTTAGCGTTGGCCTTGCGCAAAGCCTGGCCCTGGACGTTGGGGGTTGACGCCGTCAATGGGCTCGGTACGGAGAATTCCGCCGTGTCGGCATAGAGATCAGTCCAGTAGTCGTGATAGGCCTTGGCGATCGCATCATTCTCGATCAGCATGGCGTTGTTGCTCTGGCCGGCCAGGCCCGTCGGCGTCCAGTTGGTGCTGCCGGTGAGCACGGCTTTGGGCGTACCCGCCGCATCCTCGAACACCGCGAACTTGTTGTGGCCGATATGGTTGTTGTTGAACATGCGGTCGATCTTGTCGTGACCCATCAGCTCACCGAGCAGTTCGCGCATCAGGTGGTTGCCGTGGTCCCAGGAGTCTTTGGTCTTGTCCTTGCTGGAATTGGTGAGGATGAGATCGATGGAGTCTTTCCGCGCCGCGATCAGCTCCACGAGATCCTCGTCCCACAGTTCATAGAGCGCCATCTTCAGGCGCGAGCCGGGCTCCCTCTCGGTCCGGTGCAGCAATTCCTTCAGCATACCGAGCACATCGCCGGTGAGGTAGCTGCGGATTTCATCCTCGGGCGTCGAGATATGGGCCGCGATGGTCTTTGCCGTCAGCTCCTCGCCCTTCTCCTTCAGCGCTTTGCGCAGCCACTGGGCCGAGAGAATGCCGTTGGTGAAGGTGGCGCGGATGTCTCCGTAATGCTGCGTGATGCGGATCGGATTGGTGACGACGCCATCGCCTAGGTAACCCAGCGGGATCGGTTGACCGTCATAGTGCGGAGCCTTCGCCTCAGCAGGCACGGCGTCCAGGCCGGGACGGAAGCGGCCGACGGCGCGGATGCGGTATTGGACGTTCACTTCGTCCGGGCGCAGCGACAGCCGATCGCGACGCTTGCGCAGCGTCAGGTCGCGCCAGGACAGCTTCTGGATCGGCCAGACCCGGGTCGATTGCGGGACCATGCCGGGATTGGCCTGCCCTTCGAACGGCACCCAAGCGGCGAGCGGCGTTTCCTCGCCCGTCTCGGGATAGATGCGCGTGATGTCGAAGCCGAGGCAGCCGGGGATCGGTTCGTCGATCGACCAGGCCAGGTACGCGACTTCATTGTTGGCGTAGGCGCGCGCGTTAATGATACGGGCCATGAAAGTCCTCGCGGTGCGGAACACTGGGTCAGAGCAACGCGGAACAGTCTCTTGATCTGTTAAAATCTCACAGTTTTACTGCAGATTAACTCTGTTTTACTGCACTTTTTGTTGTTTTTCACGCAGTTTTTGAGTCGTTTTGCGCGGTTTCACCAGCCATACACCCGCCTTGCGGGGAGGTGAATCGGTAGCCGCCGGATGTCCCCAACAAATGGTTTTGCCGTTACAACCGTCTGAGATCAATGCGGTCGATCTTGTGCCCCGGGCCCTTCACCAGGATCAGGTCGGCGCGGGGGCGGGTTGGCAGAATGTTCTGGTTCAGGTTGACCAGGTTGATGGCGCGCCAGATCTCCAGCGCCTTGGCCCGCGCCTCGGCGTCGCCCAGCAGCGCGTAGCGGCGGAAATAGGCGGCGGGATCGCGGAAAGCGGTCTGGCGCAGGCGCAGAAAGCGCTTGACGTACCACTCCTCGATCAGGGCTTCCGGCGCATCGATATAGACCGAGAAATCGAAGTAGTCGGAGACATAGGGACTGGCGTCGCCGCCGTCGGAAAATTGCGCCGGCTGCAGCACGTTCAGCCCCTCGACGATGAGCACATCCGGGCGGTCGATGACCACCGCTTCGCCCGCCAGAATGTCGTAGAAAAAGTGCGAGTAAAGCGGCGCCGCGACGTTTGGCCGGCCGGCCTTCACGTCGTTCAAAAAGGCCAGCAGCCGGTGCGTATCGTAGCTCTCCGGAAAGCCTTTTTTCTGCATCAGGCCACGCTGCTCAAGTATTTGATTTGGAAGGAGAAATCCGTCGGTTGTGATAAGGTCGACGCGGCGATGATCGGGCCAGCGGGCAAGCAGAGCCTGGAGGACACGCGCGGTGGTGCTTTTGCCCACGGCGACGCTGCCGGCGATGCCGATCACGAACGGCACTTTGCTATCGGTCTTGCCGAAGAAGTCCTGCCGTTCCGTATGCAGACGTTGCGAGGCTTGCACCTGCAAATTGAGCAGGCGGGAGAGCGGCAGATAGATCTCCTCGACCTCCTTTTTGGAGAGCCGTTGCGTCAAGCCGCCGAGCCGGTCGATCTCGGCGTCGTCCAGCGTCATGGGTGTATCGGCGCGCAGCTGCGACCACTCTTTTCGCGTAAAACTCTGGTAGGGTGAGAGATCGCGCGGGGCTGTCGGTTTGGCTTTTACGGGCGCGCGCCGGATCGGCAGTTTCCGCATGCCGCCACCGGCCGTGGTCTTGCGCAGGCGCTTCATGGCGCGGCCTTTCGGCTTGCCAGGATGGGCCCAGTTACGACATAATGTTCGCGTAGTGTTCTCAAAATCGGGACTCGCAGCGGCAATTGTTGCATTGCAGCATCGGCGCGGTCACAGGTCAAGCGAACTGGCGTGATGTGGTTATGTTGGATTTCCTTAGCCCTCCCGCGCCAGCCCCGGTCCTGCTCAACGGCCTGACCGAGGCGCACGCCGTGGACATCTGGATCGCACGCTGGTTGCATGTGCGCCGCAAGGATATTCTGGCGCGTTATGGGTGTGATCCCAGGCGCCTGTACGACATCTGGGAGGGGCGCAAATTCCCCTCCAGCCGGGAGAAGGCTCTGGTGGTATTTTATGAGCGATTTCCATCGCTTAGTGGGGGATCGGATACGAGTTTCCATCGCCGGATTCCAAGGCCCGGCCCGGCCCCCGGCCAACCGATGCTGTTCGGCGAACTGCCGGAGATGTCTTGCCGGAAGCGCCGCCGCTAACTAAGTCTGGTGGGGCGGATGTCCCGCTCCCTGAAGGCGCAAACCACCATGTCCGAACACGACCGCGGCCCCAGCCAGATCTGGCACGGCACGACGATATTAACCGTTCGCAAGGGCAGCAAAGTCGTGGTCGCGGGCGACGGCCAGGTCAGCCTGGGGGCGACCGTCATCAAGCACAACGCGCGAAAAGTGCGCACCCTCGGCAAAGGCCTGGTGATCGGCGGTTTCGCCGGCGCCACGGCCGACGCATTCACCCTGTTCGAGCGCCTGGAAGCCAAGCTGGAACAGTACCCGGATCAACTCACCCGCGCCTGCGTGGAGCTGGCCAAAGACTGGCGCACCGACCGCTATTTGCGCCGTCTGGAAGCCATGATGCTGGTCGCCGACGCGCGGGTCTCCCTGGTCCTGACGGGCACCGGCGACGTGCTGGAACCCGAGGGCGGCGTGATGGGGATCGGGTCCGGCGGTAACTATGCCCTGGCCGCCGCCCGCGCGCTCATGGACACGCCCGCCAGCGCCGAGGAGATCGCCCGCAAAGCCATGGCCATCGCGGCTGAGATTTGCGTCTACACCAATACGCATGTGGTGCTGGAGCAGCTCGACAGCACGGCTGCTGGTCCGACCCAATCTTAGCGGTAGGCGAACTATGTCATTGATTTAAAAACAGTTTAGTTCTGAAACATCGACAGGCGGCCGGGAAAGCGCTGCACCAGCCAGGTGATGACCAACAGCGGGGCCACTGTCAGCAGGATGGCCACAGACAAATGCGACAGCTCATCGCCCTCCGCGATGATCTGCGCCTCCTTGAACGAGATTTGCCCGACCAGCCAGGGCGGCACGGTCAGGGCGTGGTTGCTGACCAGCACCGAGGCGAACAGATACTCATTCCAGCACAGGACAAAGACGAGCAGGGCCACTGTGACGATACCGCTGGCCGCCATGGGCAGCACGATGGTGACAAAAATCCGCACATGCGAGGCGCCCTCCAGCACGGCGGCGTCTTCCTGTTCGGAGGCGCCAGGCCCAAGCACGGGTTGCAGCAGCCAGACCGCGACGGGAAGATTGGTCGCGCAATAGACCACGATCAGCGCCAATCGCGTGTCCAGCGTCCCGGTCGCCTGCGCCATCAGGTAGAGGGGCGCGGCGAGCACGACCGGCGGTAGAACACGCGAGGCCAGGATGGCGAAGCCAATGCCTTGATTGCTTGCCAGCCGTCCAGAGCCGAAACGCGACAAGCCATAGGCCGCCATGCTGGCGAACAGGATTGTGAGTCCGGTCGAGGCGAGGGCGATGGCCGCCGAGTTGAGATAGCGCGTGCCGAGATTGTCCTCGCGGTCGGTGAAGATGAAGATCCAGCCCGCCAGCGTTGGCGCAAAGTCGACCAGGGGCAGGTAAAACGGGCCCTTCGCGACCGCAAACTCGTCCTTGAACGAGGTGACGGCGATCCAATAGAGGGGGAACAGGCAGACCGCAGACCAAATACTCAGGGTTGCGTATGTCAGGGCCTTTCCCAAGCGTCCGGACCTTTGCGCGCGATACGGGGGGGCGTCGGCCTTACGCCAGCCGCGCGCCGCTGCCGGCCTCGAACACGAACAGGCGCTCTTTGGCGACTGCGACGCCGGCCGCATCGCCGGGCGTGGCTTGGAAGTCCTTGGACGCCTTGACGGCGAAGAAGTCGCCGCCGATTTTCAGGGTCACCAGCGTATGATCGCCGATCAGCTCGGTGGTGTAGATCACGCCGGTCAGGCCGCCGGCCGTTGGCGGGGCGAGGGCGCAATCCTCCGGGCGCACGCCGAGCACGGCTGCGTCGATGCGGCCCTGCACTGGCACGGCGACGGCGGCACCGTTGGCGTGGAAGGTGCTGCCGTCGAGCGATCCCTTGATGATGTTCATGGGCGGCGAGCCGATGAACTGGGCCACGAACAGATTGGCGGGATTGTTGTAGATCTGCGCCGGAGTATCGAGCTGCTGCAGCACGCCTTTCTCAAGGATAGCGATGCGGTGCGCCAGCGTCATGGCCTCGATCTGGTCGTGCGTGACGTAGATGGTGGTGATGCCGAACGACTGCTGCATGAATTTGAGCTCGGCGCGCATATGGCCGCGCAGCTTGGCGTCGAGGTTGGAAAGCGGTTCGTCCATCAGAAAGACCGACGGGCGGCGGATGATGGCGCGGGCGAGCGCGACGCGCTGGCGCTGGCCGCCCGAAAGCTCGCGCGGATAGCGGCCAAGCAGAGTTTCCAGCTGCACCTGGGACGCGGCGTCCTTGATGGCCGCCTCCATCTCAGCCTTGGGCACCTTGCGCACCTTCAGCGGGAAACCGATGTTCTCGGCGACGGTTTTGTGCGGGTACAGAGCGTAGGACTGGAACACCATCGAGATGTCGCGGTATTTTGGCAGAATGTTGGTGACGTCGCGGTCGCCGATCAGCACCCGTCCGGCCGTCGCCGTTTCCAGTCCCGACAGGATGCGCAGCGCCGTGGTCTTGCCCGAGCCCGACGCGCCCAGCAGCACCAGGAATTCGCCCGGCGCCACCTGCAGGTTCAATTCCTCCAGCACGCGCACCGAGCCGAACGACTTTTGCACGTTGTCGAACGACACCGGCACGCCCGGCTTCATCATCGCTCCGTCAGCCATTGTGACTATCCTTTGACTGCGCCGAGCAGCACGCCCTTGGCGATGAACCGTTGCAGGAAGATGGCCATGACGATCACGGGAATGATCATGATGACGATGATGGCTGACATTTCCCACCACAGCGTGCCGCGCTCGCCCGCATTTTTGGCTTGGATCATGATCGGCATGGTCTGCGCCTTGGCGGTCGAGAGGAAGACCGCGAACAGATACTCGTTCCAGTTCAGAATGAGCGTCAGCAGGGTGGTCGCGGCAAAGCCCGGGCGGGTCAGCGGCAACACGATGTCCCAGAAGATGCCGAAGCGCGTCGCGCCATCCAGCTGCGCCGACTCCTCCAGCTCGATCGGCAGGCTACGGAAGAAATCGTACATCAGCCAAACCACGATCGGCAGGTTGGCGACGGCGTAGACCAGGATCAGCGCCAGATGCGAATCCACCAGTCCCACGGCCTGGAACATCATGTAAATAGGAATGACCACGACGATAGGCGGCAAGATGCGCTGCGAGATGATCCAGAACAGGATGTCGTTGTTGCCGAGCGTCGCCTTGAAGAAGCGCCCCAACGTGCGCGCCAGCAGGAAGAACAGCGCGAGCGCCGCTGCCGCCGCGATTGCCCAGTGCACGCCGAGATAGGTTGACGTCAGGATCGCCCCCAACGCCAGCAGCACGAACGTGACGATGTTGCCGAACTTCGGCGCATAGGCCACGCGGGCCAACGCATAGGCGGCCATGCTGCCCACGATCATGCACAGCGCCGTGGAGAAAATGCTGATGATCAATGAGTTTTGATAGGCCAGCAGGGTCTTGCAGATCGCCGGCTGCATCCGCTCGACCGTGACGACCGGCGAGATCAGGAAAGCGACGCCATTGTAGATATTGACCCAGAGCTGATGGGCGAACGAGTAGGGGTTGCAGTCGGGGTCGGTCAGGAATTGGGCGCGCCAGCCATCCAGCGTCGGTTGGAAATCGTAGAAGGGGATGAAATACGGCCCCTCGTTGACGATCTTGGCGTCCTTGAAGCTGGTGATGATCACCCAGTACAGCGGGAACAGGACGAAGGCGGACCAAGAGAGCAGCAGCGCATAGGCGACGAGATTGCCGGTGAATGACATCTTGCCGGGCGCTGGCGGCTCGAACAGCCGCTCCATCAGGCTGCGGCCACTCTTCTCGAACTTGAAACTTGCCTGACTCATGCGTGGGGGCTCATGCCTGGGCTTTGCGCAATTGGTTGAGGACGACGTAATTGAAGAACGACGAGCAGACGACGACGGTGAGGATCAGCAGCAGATAGGCGACGGCTGCGGAATCTCCCATGTTGTTGGCGCGCCACAGAAAGACGGAGTGGAGCGTCATCGATTCCGTCGCGATGCCCGGACCGCCTCCGAGCATGATATTGGGCAGGTCGACGATCTTGAAGGCCTCGATCATGCGGATGAGGATCACAGTTGCGGCCACCGGCACGACCTGCGGCCAGGTGATGTCCTTGAAGATCTGCACGCTGGAGGCGCCGTCGACCTGCGCCGCCTCGACCTGATCCTTGGAGACGTTCTCGAGCGCCGCCAACATGACGATGAAGATGAAGGGGATCCACTGCCAGCTGTCCCCTAAGATGACGAACCAGCGCGCCGCCCAGGCGTCCGACGACCAGGCCCAACCGCCCAGACCGATGAATTCCCAGAACGGCTTGAACGGTCCCTTGGTGACGTCCAGGATCATCTTGAAGGCATAGCCGATGCCCAGCGGCGTGATCATAAGCGGAATGAAGAAAATTACGCGGAAGAAGCTCTTGCCCCAGATCGGCTGCGAACACAGGAAGGCGAGTGCGGTGCCGATCAGGAACTGGATCAAGCAGCCGACGATGACATAGAACAGCGTGTTGAGCAGCGTACCCCACTGATTGCCGGACAGCAGCGTGGCGGCGAACAGCAGCCCAAGGAATAGGAACGCGGCAGCCGAGATCAGGCGTCCGATGGTGCCGATAATGCCCGCCTTCGGCAGTGATCGAAAGAACCACCACAGCACGGCGGCGATCAGGACGGCGCTGAAGATATAGCCGGCGATGCTGACGCTGTTCAAGCGGCCGAGGAAGTGAGCTTGTTCGTTACCGCTGAACTGGGTCTTGAAATTATCGAACCAGACATTGCGGAACACCAGGCCGTTCGCGGAGAACTTGACCCGGCTGAGCGCGAAGACAATCGAATAAAAGGTCGGAAAGATCGCAAAAACAAGAATGAGAGTCACCGCCGGGGCGATGAAAAACGTCCGAGAATGCCGGTCGAGCCATTCGCCCCAGCTCTCGCGCTGTTGAACGCCAGCCAGGGTCGACCCCGGCTGGCGCGTTGTTTCTGTTATCGCGGTCATCGCGGTTACTTGGCCATGCCGAGCGCAAGACCCTGAGCCGCGATCTGCTTGTCGCGACCGAAGTCCTCGGTGACCTTCTCCCAACCTGTTTCGATGTTCTTCAGGGCTTCATCGACCGTGATTTCACCGGCGAGATAGCGGGCAAGTTCCGTATCGAGAACGACGCCCGAGTACTGTTGCGCGCCCGGCACCTTGAAGTCCGACGCCATGTTCGGGTTGTTCAAAGCGGAGTTGATGGCGCCGATGTAGTTGGCCGCAGCGTCTTTGGTGAAGCCAGCCTTCTCCCACAGATCGGTGCTCTTCAGCTGCGACGTGCGGTAGGGGTTGAATCCGTCCCAACCGATTGTGACGTCCACGTTCGATTGCGCCGCCTGGTTCATGTAGGACAGGAAGTCATAGGCCGCCTGCTTCTTCTTGGGGTCGATCTTGGCGTTGATGGCGCCAGCCCAGCCGCCGAAGGCAGCGAAGGGAGCGTAGTTGATGCCGTCGACAGAATAGGGAGCGGACTCCTTGGTCACCGGCACCAGCTTGCCGGTTGCGCGGTCAAGGACTTCCTTGGTGCCGAGCGCGGCGACAGCGAACAGCTGGTTCTTGACGGCGGTGGCGTCCTTCTCGAGGGCCAGCACCGGCGGATCGCCCCACTCGATCAGCAGGCCGCAACGGCCAGCCTTGAACAGGGCGCGCGTGTCGCCGATGTCCATGTTGAGCTCTTCAGGCGGACCGTATTTGCCGGTCTCCTTGTAGACCTCGAAGGCCTTCTTCCAGGCTTCGTTGTTGATCACCGGCTTCATGGTCTTGCCATCGAAATGGAAGCCCTGGCTGGTGCCCTGGGTCTGCACGTAGGACGCGGCCACCGTCTGGATCGCAAAGTAGGACTGGGCGTTGCGCTTCTTGAAGATGCAGCTGCCGTAGTCCGGCTTGCCGTCGCCGTTCAGATCCTGGCCATTGATGGCCTTGGCGAGCGCCAGGTAGTCGTCCCAGGTCTTGGGCGGCTCCAGCTTCAACTTATCGAAGATGTCCTTGCGATAATAGACCATCTGGAAGTCGCCATCGAGCTGGATCAGCATCGTATGGCCACCGATCTTCATGCCGAACTCGCGGAAATAGGGTGCGAGGTCGGCTGTGTCGATTTTGGTGTCTTTCGCGATGTAGGGATCGAGGTTCTCGATCAATCCCGCCGAGGCGAACTCCACGCCCCAGCCGGCGGCGAACACGCCGACGTCGATCGAATTCGTGCCCGTGCTCCAGTCATTCTGCAGCTTCGGGAAGATTTCAGCGAACGGCACTTCGTTGACCACGATCTTGGCGCCCGTGGCGGTGCCAAACTCTTTGCCGCGTTGGGCGACCATGCCGGCGATGACCGGACCTGGACGGGTCAGGATGTTGATGGTGACGCCATCATATTCGCCCGCTGAAGCGCCCTGAGCGAGGCCGCACACTGCGGCTCCCGACAGCAATGCGCCAACGAGCAGTTTTCTAAAGGACATGCAGACTTCCTCCCATGTGAAGAGGCGGCTCCTGTTTGTTTTGGGCCGCCCTGCGGGAGCGATAGTATCTGAGCTTTCAAGCATTTCAATCGAGGAAATGCATATGCCGAGCTGCGGCATGGCCCAATAGTGGGGCGTCCCTCGCAAGCGGCGTCCCGCCGAGCATTGGGCCAATTGGACCGTGCGGGGGACCACGACGTCTACTCCCGCATATTGAAATCCCTGCTCCAAAAGCGCATCTATCCCGTTGGCCCATCAACTAGCAGTCCCCATGACCTCCTTCTCCCCCCGCGAAATCGTCTCCGAGCTCGACCGCTACATCGTCGGGCAGCACGACGCCAAGCGCGCCGTGGCCATCGCGCTGCGCAATCGCTGGCGGCGGCTGCAGCTCGACGACGACATGCGCGAGGAGGTGCTGCCCAAGAACATCCTGATGATCGGCCCGACCGGCGTCGGCAAGACCGAGATCGCGCGGCGGCTGGCCAAGCTGGCCGGCGCGCCGTTCCTGAAGGTGGAGGCGACCAAGTTCACCGAGGTCGGCTATGTCGGGCGCGACGTCGACCAGATTGTCCGCGACCTGATGGAAATCGGCATTGCGCTGGTGCGGGACGCCAAGCGCAAAGAGGTGAAGGCGCGCGCGCATTTGAATGCGGAAGAGCGCGTGCTGCATGCGCTGGTCGGGGAGGGCGCGTCGGACAACACCAAGGATGCCTGGCGCAAGAAGCTGCGCTCGGGCGAACTGAACGACAAGGAAATCGAAGTGCAGGTGGCCGATGGCGGGGGCGGCATGCCATCGTTCGACATTCCGGGCATGCCGGGCGGCCAGATCGGCATGATCAATCTGTCTGAAATGATGGGCAAAGCCTTTGGCGGCCGGACAAAGTCGCGCCGTACGACCGTGGAGCAGAGCTACGGCCTCCTCATCAACGAAGAGAGCGACAAGCTGCTCGACAACGAGCAGATCGTGGCCGAAGCGATCCGCAGCGTCGAGAACAACGGCATCGTGTTCCTAGACGAGATCGACAAGATCTGCGCGCGCTCCGAGCGGATCGGCGGCGATGTCAGCCGCGAGGGCGTGCAGCGCGATCTGCTGCCGATTATCGAGGGCACGACCGTGGCGACCAAGCACGGGCCAGTCAAGACGGATCATGTCCTGTTCATTGCGTCCGGAGCGTTCCACGTCGCCAAGCCATCAGACTTGCTGCCCGAGCTACAGGGCCGGCTGCCAATCCGCGTCGAGTTGAAGGCGCTCGGCCGTGATGATTTGAGGCGCATTCTAACCGAACCGCAGGCGAGCCTCATCAAGCAGTATGTGGCGCTGATGAAAACCGAAGGCGTCGATCTGGACTTCACACCGGACGGCATCGACGCCATCGCCGATATCGCTGTGCAGGTGAACGGTTCGGTCGAGAATATCGGCGCCCGGCGCTTGCAGACGGTGATGGAGCGCGTGCTCGATAAGATCAGCTTTGAGGCGGCGGACCGGTCCGGCGAGAAGCTGGTGGTGGATGGCGCCTATGTGCAAAAGCACGTCGGCGATCTGGCCAAGAACGTCGATCTGAGCAAATTCATTCTTTAATACCAACCCGCATTGATCTTGACCAATTGTCTCTTGTGGAATCGGAAGCCAGTTTTGTAGGGGCGCGCTGCTGCGCGCCCCTACAAATCAACGATGAGTCAGCATCAATGACGGTTGGTATGAATGGGTTCCGCCGCCGCCGGTTCCCCGCGACAGAACTGGCATTTACGGTATAAGTTCATCGCCATTGTCCCGATTCCCCCTTCGCGACACTGTCCGCCCGATGCACCGCCCTCACCCATTTCCTCCGGAGTCCCGCGCAACCATGCGTCCAGAGACGATCGCCGTACATACCGGCTACGCGGGCGACCCGACGACGCATGCCGTGGCGGTGCCGATCTATCAGACCGTCGCCTATGACTTCGACAGCGCGGCCCATGGCGCGGCGCTGTTCAATCTCGAGGTCGAGGGCCATCGCTACAGCCGCATCAGCAATCCGACCACGGATGTGCTGGAAAAGCGCGTCGCGGCGCTGGAAGGCGGGGTCGCGGCCGTGGCTGTGGCCTCGGGGCAGGCGGCGCTGCATACGGCCGTGCTCGCGCTGTCCAAGCCTGGCGACAATATCGTCACCGTGCCGCAGCTCTACGGCACCTCGCACACGCTGTTCGCCCACATCCTTCCCCGCCTCGGCGTCACCGCACGTTTCGCCAAGTCCGACAGCCCTGAGCACATCGCCGCTCTGATCGACGACCAGACCTGCGTGGTGTTCTGCGAGAGCATCGGCAATCCGGCCGGCAACATCTGCGACATCGAAGGCCTGGCGAACGTCGCCCACGCCAAGGGCGTGCCGCTGATGGTGGACAACACGGTCGCCTCGCCGATCTTGATCCGGCCGTTCGAGTTCGGCGCCGACATCGTCATCCATTCGCTGACCAAGTTTCTAGGTGGCCATGGCACCACGCTGGGCGGCATCATCGTCGACAGCGGCAAGTTCCCCTGGTCAGCGAACGCCAAACGCTTTCCGATGCTGAACGAGCCGGACGAGTCCTATCACGGCCTGGTCTTCACCGAGCACTTCGGCGCCTCGGCCTATGCCGCTCGCTGCCGCAGCACCTTTGTGCGCACGCTGGGGCCGTGCTTGTCGCCGCTCAGCGCCTTCCTGCTGCTGCAGGGCGTGGAGACGGTGGCACTGCGCATGGAGCGGCACGTCGAGAACGCAGCCAAAGTGGCGACATTCCTCAGTGAACATCCCAAAGTCGATTGGGTCAATTTTGTTGGGTTGCCGGACAACACGTATCACGCGCTGGCCAAGAAATACCTCGGCGGCAAGGCGCCCTCGCTGATGACGTTTGGCGTCAAGGGCGGCCAACCGGCGGGCGAGCGGTTCTACGATGCGCTGAAACTGGTCAAGCGGCTGGTGAATATCGGCGACACGCGCACGCTGGCCTGCCATCCGGCGTCCACCACGCACCGCCAGATGACGCCGGCCGAACAACGCGCAGCCGGCGTCCGCCCCGAAATGATCCGGCTCAGCATCGGCATCGAATATGCCGGGGACATCATCGCCGATCTGGATCAGGCGTTGAAGGCGGCTTAAACTGGCTTTCCAAAAGTACGCTGCAAAGGCGTTGCGTCATGTCGATCAGTGAGAACGTGCACATTCTGTTTCCGTCCGCCAGCCCGGCGCCGCTGCAGATCGGCTTGGTCAACATCATGCCGGATGCGGCGTTTCTGGAGACGGAGCGACAGTTCTCCGGGCTGGTCGAGGGCGCCGCCGGGCGCCGCCCGTCGCGTATTCATCTGTTCACGCTGCCCGAGGTTGTGCGCGAGGGCGCTGCGGCTATTCATGCGGGAACGCACTATCGCAGCGTCGAGCAGCTCTGGCCCACGCGCCTGGACGGGCTGATCGTGACCGGCGCCGAGCCGCGCCAGCCGGACTTGTCGCAAGAGAGCTATTGGCCGAGCCTCACCCGCGTCATCGATTGGGCCGAGGACAACACGGCCTCGACCATCTTTTCGTGCCTGGCCGCCCATGCCGCCGTGCAGCACCTTGATGGCGTCCGCAAGCAGCGCCGTCCGACCAAACTGACCGGCGTGTTCGACTGTGAGCGGGTGGCGAATCATTGGAGTACGGACGATATCGGGACCCCCATCAAGACACCGCATTCGCGCTGGGGGCATGTGACGGAGACGGATCTGGCGGCCAAGGGCTATCAGGTGCTGACGCGCTCGGAGGCGACCGGCGCCAACCTGTTCGCCAAATCGTTCGGCTCGCAGTTCCTGTTCCTGCAGGGCCATCCCGAATACGCCGGAGATGCGCTGCAGAAAGAGTATCGCCGCGACGTGAGGCGCTTTCTGACCGGCGAGCGCGACGTCTATCCGAGCCTTCCGGTGAATGTCTTCAGGCCCGCCACCGAAGCCAAGCTGGAGCTGCTGGCCCTGCGCGCCAAACAGACCCGCGATCCTGGTCTCCTGACCGAGGTATCGCGTCTTGCCAAGACCAGAAGCGGACCGTCGGACTGGGCGCCAGGGGCGACGCAGCTCTACGCCAATTGGCTGCGGTATCTGCTTGAGCAGCGGCGCGACCTCTCGCGCCCGGCGACGCAGGCCTGATCCAAACGGAGTTCACCTCTCAATGCGCCCGCCCTCGCCGAGCCTGTTTCCGTCTGCGGCCGAACGCAAGCGGTTGAACGATCTCCTGACCGACAAACTGGCCGAAGCGGCGGTTCGTTTGCGGCAAGGGCCGGTCAAGCCGCTGTTTCAAGCCGAACGCTGCGCGGCAGCGCTGGCGGGTTACGATTTCGCTGCGTCGCGCCCGCTGGAGGAGGGGCTTGCCTTCGCTATCGCCGAGTTGGAAGGCGGCATAGTGCATAAGACCCATCCGCGCTATTTCGGGCTGTTCAACCCGGCCCCGACGTTCCCGTCTGAATGCGCGGACAGGATCGTGGGCGCGTTCAATCCGCAGCTGGCGGCGGCCACCACGTCTCCGGCGGCGGTGGCCATCGAGGCGCATGTGATCGCAGCGGTCGGCAAGCGCGCGGGGCTGGGCGACAACATACACGGTCATTTCACCAGCGGCGGATCGGAGGCCAATTTCACGGCGCTGATCTGCGCCCTGACGCGAGCTGAGCCGCGCTTCGCCGCCGAGGGAGCGCGGGCGTTTTTCGGCGCGCCGGTGTTCTATGTCTCGGCGGACTGTCATCTCGCCTGGGTGAAGATCGCGCATGAAGCCGGGATTGGCCGCAACGCCGTGCGCCTCGTGCCGACCGATGGGCGCGGGGCGATGGACGCGGGCATGCTGCGCCAGGCAATTGCGCATGACATATCCACCGGCCACGTACCGATCATGATCGTGGCCACGGCCGGCACCACCAACGCCGGCATGATCGATCCGTTGACGGAGTGTGCGGCGATTTCGCGCTCCAACACCGTTTGGTATCATATCGATGCGGCCTGGGGTGGCGGCGCCATCGCCAGCGACCGGCTGCGGCCGCTGTTGGCCGGCATCGAACTGGCGGACAGCCTCACCATCGACGCGCACAAATGGTTCGCCACCACCATGGGCTGCGGCATGTTCCTGACGCGCCAGGGCGCCGTGCTGCCCGAGGCGTTCCAGGTCAACAACAGTTTCATGCCCTCGCAGGCGCCCAGCATCGACCCCTATATGACCTCGATGCAGTGGTCGCGCCGGTTCCTGGGGCTGCGGCTGTTCCTGCCGCTGGCCGCGGCCGGCTGGCCGGGGTTTGGCGAGCATGTCGAGCGGGCGGTGGAGAATGCGTCTTCGCTCGGCGAACTGATGACCGCAAAGGGTTGGAAGGTTGTAAACGCATCGCGACTTGCGGTGGTGTGCTTGGAGCCGCCGGAGGGATCGGCGGATGTATCGACAATCGCCGAGCGCGTGGTCCGTTCCGGCCTGGCGTGGGTGTCGGAGGCCAAGTATGAGGGGCGGTCCGTGATCCGCGCCTGCATCACGCACGGCGAAACATCGCATGACGATATTCTGATGGGCGTTGGCGCACTTGAGCGCAACTGCGGCGCACTCTAATGCAACTCAACGCAACCTGATGCAACGACGCTGGCGCCACGAAAAACTGGTGCTGTTGGAGGGGATTGAACTCTCGACCTCTCCCTTACCAAGGGAGTGCTCTACCACTGAGCTACAACAGCAAACCGGGCGGAACCTGCCACAGGGCAGCTTGCGCCGCAAGCGCGACATGTTAGAGCAGATCGACCCATGGCCAAAAGCGATGACACGCTAAGACGCGAACAGGAGCGCAAAGCCCGCCAGGCCGAGCAGCTGCGCGCCAATCTGGGCCGCCGCAAAGCCCAGAAACGGCAGCAAGCGGCCGGGGGCGACCCGCCCGAAGCGGGCCTTGCGCCGGCTAAGCCGGATCGTTAACGTCGCGGGCCAACGGCTCCGGCGGGGCATCGCGCCGCGTTGCGCGAGGCCTGACGCGGGCCGATAGCAGTCGCTTGTTCCCTAGCAAATCACCAGGCCAGCCCGCCCCTCGGCACCACTCAAAGGATCCCCCGCAATGGACCGCATCCGCATCACCGGTGGGCACAAACTGGAGGGCGTCATCCCCATTTCGGGCGCCAAGAATGCCGCCCTACCGCTGATGATCGCCTCGCTGCTGACGTCCGAGACGCTCACATTGAAGAACGTTCCGAACCTCGCCGACGTGAACCTTTTGGCGCGAATCCTGCGCAACCACGGCGTCGATCTGACCCTGGAAGGCAAGCGCGCGGCCAAATCCAACTATCTGGGCGAGACCTACCAGCTCACGGCGCGCGACATCGTCGACACCACCGCCCCTTATGAACTTGTTTCACGGATGCGCGCCAGCTTCTGGGTGCTGGGGCCGTTGATCGCCCGTTGCCGGCAGGCGCGCGTGTCGCTGCCGGGCGGTTGCGCGATCGGTACGCGGCCGGTGGACCTGCATCTGGTGGGTCTCAAAGCGCTTGGCGCTGAGATCGAGATCGAAGCCGGTTATGTGATCGCCAAGGCGCCAAAAGGCCTGCATGGCGCACGCATCATTTTCCCGAAAGTGTCGGTGGGCGCGACCCATAACGTGCTGATGGCGGCTGTGCTGGCCAAGGGTGAAACGGTGATCGAGAACGCCGCGCGCGAGCCGGAAGTGGCTGATGTGGCGCGCTGCTTGGTGGCGATGGGCGCAAAAATCGAGGGCGTCGGCACGCAAACGTTGCATATCCAAGGCGTCGACAGGCTGGAAGGGGCCAGACATGCCGTGCTGCCCGACCGCATCGAGACCGGCACCTTCGCCATGGCGGTGGCGGCGACCGGCGGCAACGTGCTTTTGCAGGGGGCCCAGATCGAGGATCTGGAATCGGCGATGAACCTGCTCGCCGATATCGGCGCCGAAGTGAAGGCGACGCCCGAGGGCATCCAGATCCGCCGCAACGGCTCGGGAATCCGGGCGGTGGATGTCGAAACGCAGCCCTTTCCCGGCTTTCCGACCGACTTGCAGGCCCAGTTCATGGCCCTGATGACGCGCGCCGACGGCACCAGCACGATCCGCGAGACCATTTTCGAGAATCGCTTTATGCACGTGCAGGAGCTGGTCCGGCTCGGGGCGGACATCCATATGCACGGCGACCTCGCCACCGTGAAGGGCGTGAAGCGCCTGACCGGCGCGCAGGTGATGGCGACCGATTTGCGCGCCTCGGTGTCGCTGGTGATCGGCGGCCTGATGGCAGATGGCGAGACCACGATCAACCGCGTTTATCACTTGGATCGCGGGTTCGAGCGGCTGGAGGAGAAGCTCACGAACTGCGGCGCGCAGGTCGAGCGGATTACGGGGTGAGGGTTTAGCGCTCCGGCGCCACCGCAAATGGTGTCATCCTCGGGCTTGTCCCGAGGATCCATGGTGCAGCAATTTCAGGCCTTGGTTTTGTGAACCGGACAGCCGCGGGACAAGCCCGAGGATGACACCTGTGCGTGCAAAAACACCCCGCCCCATTTCGGCCAAGCCAATACGTCCATATGCTTATTTCCGGCAGAGGGAGGGCAACATGGGCGCGCGCTTGAACTTGAGTTGGGTGGTGCTGCTGTTGGCTGGCCTGATGCTCGTCGCCAATGGTCTAGCCGTCCCCGCGCACGCCGCCAGCATCGAGGACCTGCTAAAGGCCGAGAGCGACAAGGTCGAGGTGCTGATCGCCAAAGAAAACTTCAAAGCCGCCATCGAGCCCGCGCGCCGTCTCGTCGCCAAGGCGCGAAAACTGCTCAAGCCCGGCGATCCGCGCCTGACCATCTATGCCGTGCAGCTGGCCGATCTGCACAGCCGCGCTGGCAACTCCGCCAAGGCCGTGGCGACCGCGCTGGCCGTCGCCAAGTTCACGCCGCGCGTCGAGGGCGACAGCACCGCGCTGGTCGCCAGCCTGTTTCACCTCGCCAAACTGCTGGCCAAGAACGGCAAGCTCGATGCGGCGGCCCAGGTGCTCAACAACGCCATCGCCATCGCCGAGGGTGATAAGGGGCCGGACAGCGCTGATGTGATCATGCTGCAAGGCGGTCTTGTCGATGTCTACAAACAGCAAGGGCGGACAACCGAGGCCGAAAGCCTGCAACAGCGGCTGGACGCGATGCAGCTGGCGGCCATCCGGGCGGGTGGAGATACGCAGTATCAGATTATCGAAAGAGATCAGAAAGCGGCCGCCCCACCTGCTCCCGCTACTGAGGCGCCGGCGGACAGTGGCGCCTCGCGCGGGGCGCCGCCTGAGAGCGAAGCGCCCAGCCCGAGCGTCGTCACGCCGGAGCCCGCGCCACCGCCTGACGAACCGTCAGTCGGCGCCCCAGCACCGCCGCCGCCCGCCAAGACCGAAGCCGCCCCCAAGCCAAAGAAGAAATCCGCAGCGGACAAGGCCGTCCCATCGCCACCCGCAACCTCGGCTCAGCCCCGCGCCGCCGCCATCGCGCCCGGCGCACAATTCAGCGTCGTCCCCGTCTTTTACGGCACCAACCGCAAGCCCTCGGAGGGGGCCGCTCGCGTCAGCTATTCCAGCGCCGAGAGCAAGGACCTGAGCCTCGGCGTGGCAATGGTGACCGTGCCGAACACCCATGTCGTCCCGCAGCTGGAACGCCCCTGGGAGCTGCGCGTGCCCGGCACCGATATCGTGCTCACTTTCGAGACGCAGGATCCATCCAAGCACTTCACCATCAAGTCGATTGAGACGCTGTCGCAGGACCAGTTCATCGCGCGCGCCAAGGACCGGGTGTCCGCCGCCAAGACCTACAAGGGCCAGGCGCTGGTGTTCGTGCATGGCTTCTACAATACCTTTGACGACGCACTCTACCGCACCGCCCAGATCGCCTACGACCTGCAATTCGACGGCGGCGCCTTCATGTATTCCTGGCCGTCCGCCGGTACACTCGACGCCTACCGGACCGACCGCCCGAAAGCCAAGGCGGCCGGCGCCAAACTGCGAGAATTCCTGACGCTGGTGGCCAAGCAGACGGGAGCGACGCGCGTATCCGTCATCGCGCACTCCATGGGCAATCTGCCGCTGATGGAGGCGCTGGATGAGACCCTGCCGCTTACCGGCCCATCGCCGTCCGCCGCCATCGATGAGGTGGTGCTGGCGGCCCCCGATATCGGGCGCAAGGAATTCACGGCGCTGGCCGACCACATGAAAAAGGTGCGCGGCGGAATTACACTGTATGCCGCCTCGAACGACGTGGCCTTGGAAGCCTCGCGCACGTTTTTCAGCGGCGAGGCGCGCGCGGGCGATTCAGGCTACGGCGGCCCACTGCTGCTGCCGCATGTCGACACCATCGATGCGACGCGCGCGAGCACGCAATTTTTCCGGCTGAACCACTACTACGTCGCCGAGTCCTCGCCGATCCTGTGCGATGTCGAGCATCTGTTGCGCGGCGGCGTGCGTCCGCCGAACGAGCGCTCGAAGATTCTGGCAGTGGTGAAGGCTGATGCGGGCACCTATTATGCGTACCGGCCGTAGTCGCGGCTGTCCCGGACCAGCGACCGCTACCTCGAAACTCATCACGTGCCTGCACTCATGCCAAGTTGCGAACGTAGCTCTCGCCAATGATCGCCAGTTCGTCGAACGACTTCTTGCTCGACGCCAGTCGGTAGCCCTTCTCCATCGCCGCCGAGCGCTGACCGGGCGTACCGTGATGTTCAGGATTGGTATAAGCGTATCCGCCGTGTTCGTGCAGCGCTTTGGACAGCTGCCACACCCGATCCGCCGTGAACTCGGCGCGCTTGCCCATGTAGATGCCGGACAGGAAATCGGCGTGCAATTCGATCAGAAGCAACTCCTTTAGGCGTTGATGGAAGTCGGTGGAGAATTGGTAGATGTGCCCGCATTCGTGCGCGCACATGCCAGCGACGGCAGCGCCGCCCTCCGGTTGCTGCATGAGCATCTTGACCAGATTGACGCCAATCAGGACGGTGCCATTGGTGCCGCTGACATAGGTTTTGGTGGTGGCGTAAGCATTCGGCTGCTTGTCGACCAGATACTGGAAGCCGGGATTAATCTTTGGAATGACCGTTAAGATCCGCTGCAATTCGATGATTAGGGCTTCATCGAGCGCAGCGTCCCCGGAACTGGACTTGAGCTCATCGGGTTCCTGGTCGGCCTGGCTGAAGCTGCAGCCCCGCAAGATGGCGGCGGCGCTGGCTCCAGGAACGCCCGCCATCACAAGACTGGCGGCGGCGCCGCCAATGAAGAGTCGCCTCGAGCAGGTTTGGCACATGGTGTTCCGCCCTTCAGTTCAACATTGGCTCGACGCCAGCTTGAATCGGCCGTTACTTCGAAAACGCCTTCGGGCAATCGCCCAGGCCGTTCAGGCACGCGCGCAGGGTGGTCTTGATCGTGGCCTCAGTGGCAGCCGTCGCGTCGGCAGCTGTGTCTTTTTTCTGCTCGCTGCTCGGCGCGACCTCAGATGGCTTGGAGTCAGGGGCAGGCGCCGCGTCGAACGGGTGGAAGCTCACGGACATTGCGATCACAATCTTCTTCATGCGCGCACTGACCGATCTGTCGTAAGTGATGCCGAACCCTCTGATCTCCTCGGCGCCCGCGACAAACCTGGTATAGAATTCAGTCGCGTTGGCATCGGTTCCGGATAAGACCAGCTCCCGGCCATCAGCGTCGGCATAACTATAGCTAATGACACGACCTGACTTACTCGAAAGAACCTTGGACAGGTCATTCAAGTTCGTGTCTTGCGCCAGACTGACGGTATTGATCGACACGCTGCCGCTCGGCGTTGCCCACCGCGATCCCCAATCTGTTGTGCCCGCTGCGCGCGTCAGCGTCGTCGGTATGCCGATCGATATGCCTGTCCGCTTGTCGAACATTAACTCGAAACCGGCTGACGATATGGCTTTGGTGCCTTCGTCGACGAGCAGGGTGATCTGTTGCTCGGTCAGTTCGCCTGTTTCGGGAAAGCCGTGGTTGGCCTGGAAAGACTTGATGGCCTTCAATGTAATCGGGCCGACGACGCCGTCGGCAGGGCCGTCGTAGTCGTCGGTCCAGATCATCAGGATCTGCGCGCCGAGGACATTGCGCCTCGTTTCATCATCATCAGCCGCCGCCGGCACGCTCGGCACGAGCAGAGCCACCAATACGACGACGAAAGACAGTAAGCCGGCCGGTTTCCACATCGCGCTCGCTCCAACCAATCAATTCTGAAGGCTATTTCCGGGCTTCAAGCCGACGAGGTCGCAGGCCAACTCCTTGCCTTGGCAAGAGGCGGCCGCGCGTTGCTCGGACGGCGGCGTTTGATCCGACGACGAAGCGCTGTCAGGCACGAGGTCTTCCTTGCCCTGTCCTTTAGCCCAGGTCCCATGGAGCACACCGTCCGCACTGCCCAGACGGTAGATCACCGGGTCGGGCGCCCCCCATTGCACGACCACCGCATCGTCAGTGATTGATCCGTGCCCTTCAATCGTCTGCCCGCCCGCCAGTGCCCACGTCATATCAACAACGTTGCCGTTCACTCGAATGGAGGCCCGACCGGTGTAGTGGACCCCTTTTTGGTTGACTCCGTCGACGGCGTAGTCGTTTGCCAGCGAGGCCGCCGTGATGCGCACGGGCGTGGAATTGTCGGCCAAACCGACAGCAGGCAGCACCATAAGGGCGCCGGCAAAGCAAAGTGAGGCCACTATCGCGCGCATTGTAAAAGCCCTGTCGATTGCCTGATACAATTACACTAACAGGTTAAGCCGCTCGGTCCAAGATCACTCTAAGTTTAGAGTTTCTTTTGAGTCGGCGAAAGGGTCCGTCTGCTCTGCCACTCATGTGACGCTATCTGTCATTCACGGCGATTGACCCAGATCGCGATCACAGGCGCGGCGGACATCCTCCTTTGGCGTCCTAACCTTCCAGAAATGCCATCAACAGCTTATAAGCAATCGCGTGCTTGCCCGGCGCTACGATCCCTTCGGGATGCTGTTTGTTCATAATCAGCCGCAACTCCACCCGGTCCACCCAGCGCGCCTCTTCGATCTCGGCGGGATCGAGTTTCAAATCCGTTGCCGTGGCTTCGGCGCGGCAGCCAATCATCAACGAGTGCGGGAACGGCCAGGGCTGACTTTCCTGGTAGCGAACCGCGCTCACCTCCAGCCCGACCTCCTCTTTCACCTCGCGCCGCACCGCATGCTCAATATCCTCGCCGGGCTCGAGGAACCCAGCGAGCGTCGAAAACAGCCGCACATCATAGTCCTTGAAACGCGGTTCGTGGCTGATCAGGCATTTGTCGCCATGGGTCACCAGCATGATGACGACGGGATCGGTGCGCGGAAAATGCTCCTTGCCACAGCCGAAGCATTTCTTGCGCCAGCCGCCGTCTTTCATGTCAGTGGACGCGCCGCAATGGCCGCAATGCCGGCAGTTGGCGTGCCACTCGGCGAGCGCGCGGGCGGCGCCGGCGATGGAGAGTTCTTCGGGCGTGAGCTGTCCTTGCAGCGCGAGCGTCCGCAGGTCGACATAGGGGCGCACGACGAAGGGGCCGCCTGGCATGGCGATGGCGCGGTGTTCGGCGATCGCCATGGCGAAATGCGGCGCGCCTGCCGGGTCGGCCCCCAGGAAGCTGCGAGGCCACGGGGTGAGACCAAAGGCGTCAAGTTCGGTATTTGCAAACCAGCGCAGGCTTGATTCGGTTTGGGTCTCGTTGCTCACGACCGCCGGTTTCAGGTCGACCAGGATCAACGTGCGCGCCGCGGCCGACGCCTGTTGGCCAGCCAGCCAGTCAGCATCCGCACGTTTATGACTGACACGATCAAGGGTGGCGATGGAGCGGAGCGTGGGCATGGCGGGGTGACCTCTGGAGCCTTTGTGGTCAGCCTAGCGCGAAAGAGCGACGGTTGCGACTGCCGGTTCGCCATGGAAGTGCTATGATTGCAGACTTCACTGCAACGGCCCACCCGCCGCTTAAGAGCGCCCACCATGACCTCCGACGTCACCGACTTTGTCCGCCGCGCCCTGGAAGCCAAGATCGGCCGCGATGAGATCGCCAAGGCGCTGACATCAGCCAAATGGCCTGAGCATGAAATCAAGTCGGCGTTGTCGGCCTTCGCCGATGTGCCGTTCCCGATCGCCGTGCCGCGGCCGCGACCCTATCTATCCGCGCGCGATGTGTTCACATACCTGGTGCTGTTCTGCGCGCTCTACGCCAGCGTGTTCTACATCGTCCAGATGCTGTTCGCCTTTATCGACAAGGCCGTCCCGGATGCGGTCACCAACGCCTACGGTTATGCCTATCAGGACAGCACCATCCGCTGGGACATCGCGGGGCTGATCGTCTCGGTGCCGCTGTTTTTGTTCATGTTCCGGCTGGTTTCGCGGCGTATTGCGCGCGATCCCATGGCCCGCGAGTCGCGGCCGCGCAAATGGCTGACCTACATTACTTTGGCTATGGCGGTTTCAGCGATGGCGGGTGACCTCGCCAACATCGTCTATAGCGCGCTGAGCGGCGACCTGACGCTCCCCGTCATCCTGAAGTCCTTGGTGGTCGCCGCGATTTCCGGCGGAACGTTCCTTTATTTCTACAACGACGTGCGCCAGGGGGAAGACGCATGAAACCGGCCAACGACAATGCCAAAAAGACTGGGATGAGCCTGCCCGGCATGGCGCGCGGCGATAGGCTGTTCGCCGGCGTCGCCACGGCCGTCGCCTTGACAGCGATCCTTGCCGGCCTGCTCGTCACCGATCCGCCTTGGATCGTGCGCAAACAGCGTCTGGACGAGCAGCGCGCCAGCAGTCTGAACATGATTTCGGATCTGGTCGGCCGATTCAACCTGGACAACGGCAAACTGCCGCAAAGCCTGGACGAATTGTTGAAATCGACAACCTACCGGCCCTATCTGGACACTGTCGATCCGACCACCAAGGCTGCGTACGAATTCATTCCCGGAACAGCGCGCAGTTTCCAGCTCTGCGCTGTGTTCGAACTCGACTCAACGGCCATCGCCCGCCCGACCGGCAACCTGTGGTCGCACAAGGCGGGGCGGCAGTGCTTTGACCTTACTGCCCCAGCCAAGACCGCTGAACTTCAGCCAGGTCGGTTGGCGATTAACGGCAAGACCACGACACTGCCCCCGCGCGACTGGTAGCCCCAGTCCCGCCCCGGCACTCCCCTTTACCCGCCATTAACCGGCGCAGCTCAATTCTAATCCCTGGCTGCCCGTGCCGAAAGGCGTGTCCTCAGGGATTTTCCGTTATGCCGAACACCGCGCTCGCCGATATGCCGGCCCAGGTCGCCCTGGCGCTGTCGTTCGCCAGCAGCCATACGGGCGCCGATTACGACTACCTGGTCAAGACCGCCCGCAGCGAATCGAGTTTTCAGGCCGAGGCCAAGGCGCCGACGTCGTCCGCACAAGGCCTGTTCCAGTTCATCGAGGAAACCTGGATCCGGAGCATCAAGGATGAGGGCGAACAGTATGGGCTGGCAAAATACGCGGCGATGATCACCAAGACTCAGGCCGGGCGCTACATCGTCGACAATCCCACTGATCGTGCTGCGATCCTGGCCTTGCGAAAGAACCCGAAGATCTCGGCCATGATGGCGGGCGCCTACGCCAAACGGAACGCCGAATTCGTCGCCGGGGAAATCGGGCGCCAACCGACCTCGGACGAGTTGTACATCGCTCACTTCCTTGGGCCGGCCGACGCCGCCAAGCTGATCGCCTACTGTGATCGCCAGCCCGACTTCAGCGCGCCCGACATGTTCCCCGCCGCCGCCAAGGCCAACCGCACCATTTTTTTCAACGACGCCGGCGCGCGCAGCATTGGCGAGGTCTACAATCTGCTGGTCGCGCGCCAGCAATCGCCCGCAACCGCGCCCGTCGATGACGGCGCCTTCTTCAGCGGCAAGGTCGATTTCGGCAGCTGGTCGCCAACCATCGAGATGGACATGCCGGCGGTCGCCAAAGCCAAGCCGCAGCTGGCCTCGGCGGATGGGATTTCGCTGTTCGACTACCTCGCTGGCAAGGGTAAGACGCCGGCAACGGCTCTGCCTGTCGCCGCGCCAGCCCAGGCCGCTGCGGAGCCCACCTGGGCCACGGCGACCAATGAGCCTGCAAAGGCTCCTGCCCCCTACATCACAGTGGCCGACGACTACTCGCTCGGGCAGGACGATGCGACCGCCTCGATCGATCCCGCGCCAGCGATCGCCCCCGTGAAGCCAACTGTGCGCGCGCTGATGGCCGAAGCCGAAGCCCCGCGCTTAAAAATCATCCACGTGCCGGCGAAGTAGGGGGGCTTGCTCACTCCTCTCCCCCTTTTTCAGAGGGAGAGGAGACCGCGTCTCGCAGCCGACCTTTGGGAGGCAAGAGCCACGCGGTCGGTGAGGGGCAACTGCTTGCTCCGTACCCGGCGCGACCAGGACAAGAGCAAGCGGCTGCCCCTGTCGCTGATTCCGTCGCGCTGACGCGCTCCGGGCGACATCCTCTCCCCCTAAGTAGAGGGAGAGGAAAAAAAGACCATCAGTACCGGAACTGCTCCGTAAGAATCCGCTCGCCCAGCGAATGGCCCTGGTCGAACATCATCGGCATGGAGCGCGCCAAATCTTCGGCGATGGTCACCTCCACCACCGAGCGGAACTCGATGTTGTCGGCCGCCGAGCCGACGGGGCGTTTTGCTGCCTCCAGCACTTCGATGCGGATGCGCGCGCGATCCGGCAGCAGCGCGCCACGCCAGCGCCGGGGGCGGAACGGGCAGATCGGCGTCAAGGCCAGGAGCTGGGAATTGATCGGCAGGATCGGTCCGTAGGCCGACAGATTGTAGGCGGTCGATCCCGCCGGCGTCGCCACCAGCACGCCGTCGCAGATCAGCTCCTCCATGCGCACGGTGCCGTCGATGGAGAGCCGCAACTTGGCCGCCTGATAGCTCTCGCGAAACAGCGACACCTCGTTAATCGCCATGGCCTCATGCTCGATGCCATCGGCGTCACGCACGCGCATGGCGAGCGGATGAATGGCCGTCACCTCGGCGGAGGCCAGCCGCTCCAGCAGCTCGTCTTCGCGGTAGTCATTCATCAGGAACCCGACCGAGCCGCGGTTCATGCCGTAGATTGGCACGCCCGAATCGATGAACTGACGCAGCGTCTGCAGCATCAGCCCGTCGCCGCCGAGTGCGACAATGACATCGGCGTCCTGCGGCCGGGCGTCCCCATAGCGTTCGATCAGCCGCTTGCGCGCCTCCATCGCCTCGGGCACCAGGGAGGCGAGAAAGGCGATCGACTTGAGCTTGTGACGGCGTTTGGCGGCCATGACGTCAAGGTTCCGAATGCAACGGCCAAAGTGGTGTCACATGCCGAAGTTTTGCGCCTGATTCAAGAAGGGATGGTTAAGGCCGATGCTCCGTCCCCTCCCCTTTTCGCGACACGAGAGGAGAGCGCCGCGCCCGGTTCATGCGTAAGCAGATTATATCACGCCTTAGCCTTCGCCTTTTTTGGTGCGGCTTTCTTTATCGCCGTCGCCTTCGGCTTGGCCGCAGCCGCCGGCGCCTCCATGGCGGCCGGAGTGCCGATGCCGAACACGCCGCCGTTCGCGTCCTTGACGATGGCGATGCGCCCGGTGCCCGGCACTTCGAACGGCGGGCGCACGATGGCACCGCCGGCCACCGTCACGGCCTTCACCGACTTGTCGATGTTATCGACGGCGAAATAGGTGAACCAGTGATCGGGCACGCCCTTGAACATGTCGCCGTCCATGGTGAAGACGCCGAGCGCCGGCATGCCGCCCTTGAAGAACATGGTGTAGCTGGGTTCGCCCGCTTTGGGCGGCCGGGACATATCCGTCATCGCGGTGGTGCGCGCTTCCAGGCCGAGGATCTTGCTGTAGAATTTGACCGCCTTCTCGGGGTTGTGCGTGTTCAGCTCGGTCCACCAGACATCGCCGTGGTCTGCCATGATGTGCGTCTCCTTTTGGTAGGGGACATGATCTTCATGTTCGCCCTGCTCAGTCATAAGCATTCAGAAGAATACTAAAGGCGAACATGAAGTTCGTGTCCCCGCTCTGCCACGCAGCGTCCGGCAGGGCGGGGACAGGGATGAGGGGGCGATGATCCTGCTCCGCCGCCAGCGTGGATCGCCGACCCCTCATCCGGCCAAAGGCCACCTTCTCCCCATCAGAATGGGGAGAAGGAAAGAGTATGTCCCCCGTTACGCCGCCTGCTTGGCGTGATGCGCCAGCACCTGGTCGGCGATCCGTCCCGTGATCTCGGCCAGATGATCGAACTTGGCCGTGAACGTCCCAACGCCCGAGGTGGCCGAGCGCAGTTCCACGATCAGGTTCTGGATCTCGGCTTCCGGGATCTGGCACAGCACCACATCCCAGCCATCCCAGCCTTCGCGGGCGTTAAATCCCAATATTTGCCCGCGGCGGGACGGGATGATGCCGTTCACCTTGGCCGTTGCATCCGACGGCACGGCGATTTCCACCGACATCACCGGCTCCAGCAGCACGGGCGCGCAATCGGGCATGCCCTCCTGCATGGCGATGCGGGCAGCTTGCCGGAACGCCATGTCGGACGAGTCCACCGAATGGTACGACCCATCGACCAGCGCGACGTGCACGTCCACCACTTGGAAGCCGAGCGGGCCTTGCTTGAGGTAGTCCTCGACCCCGATTTCCACGGAGCCGAAGAAATTGCGCGGCACCGCCCCGCCGACAATCCGCTCCTCGAACTGGAAGCCTTCTCCCCGCTCCAGCGGTTTTATCGTCAGCATGACATCGCCGAACTGTCCGTGCCCGCCTGATTGTTTTTTATGACGACCACGGATCGATATCGATTTCCGTATCGTCTCCTTATACGGCACCTGCCGGCCTTGCGTTTCGACCAGCACGCCGTATTTCCGCATTAGCTTCTCGCGCGCCACCCGCAGGTGCATCTCGCCCTGGCCAGACAGCACCATCTGGTGCGTCTCCTGGCTGTGCGTAAACGTCAGCGACGGATCCTCCTCGATGATGCGCTGGACGGCGGCGGTGAGCTTCACTTCGTCCTTCTTCTCCTTCACCGCAATCGCCACATGGAACACCGGCTCCTGCGCCGCGCTGGCTCCGATCCCCGTGACGGCCGCCTTATCCGTGGTCAGCGTTTCGCCCGTAACTATGTGCTCCAGCCGCCCGAGCGCCACCGTTTCGCCGGCCTTGGCCGTACCGCGCTTAATGGCCTCCTGGCCCTTCAGCGTGAAAATGCCCGCGACCCGCTCCTCCTTCTCGCCGGCCTTGACGCCAGCACTATCGGCAATTTCTCCCGCCAGCACCCGCGCCACCGACATTTTTCCGCCGTGCGCCGTATGCAGCGTTTTAACGACGTAAGCTGCTGATTTCGCTCCGCTCACGCCCAATCTCTTGGCGGTCTGTTCCACCGTCGGCGCATCATGGCGAAGTGTCTTCAGCAGCCGGAGAATACCATTACCATGCTCCGCCGACCCAATCAGCACCGGACAGATCTTGCCGTCCCGCAGCTCCTGCGTCAGGTCGTCAAAAATCTTGTCGCGCGGTGGCGGAATGTCGGAGAGCAGCTGCTCCATGAGCGAATCGTCGTAGTCGGCCAGCTGCTCCAGCATGTGATAGCGCGCCTCGCTTTCGCGCGCCCGCACATCGGCGGGAATGTCGATCACTTCGCTCTGCGCGTGCTCGCGATACACAAAGGCCCGCTCCAGCGCGAGGTCGACAAAGCCGGTGGCGATGCCGTCCTTCCAGATCGGCACCTGGCGCAACACCAGCGGCCGCCGGCTCGCGGGCTGCAGCAGCGGGATGAGATCGCGCACGCGCATCTCCGCCTTGTCGATCTTGTTGAGGAACAAGAGGTGCGGAATGCCGCGATCCTCGAGCTGGCGCAGGATCAGCTGCAGCGCCGGCACCTTCTTGGGATCGGGCTCGCACACGGCGACGGCGACATCGCTGGCGATCAACGCGGCGGCGGCCTCATGCTGGAACTCGATGGAACCGGGACAGTCGAGAAACGTGTACTGATCGCCCATGAACTCGGCGGTGGCGATGTTCATCTCCACGCTCATGGCGTGGGCGCGCGCCTCCGGGCTGGCGTCGCCGATGGTGTTGTTGGCCGCGACGGTTCCCTGGCGCGGGATGGCCCCGGTGCGGGCCAGAATGGCCTCCAGCAACGTGGTCTTGCCCGACAGATACGGGCCGACGAGCGAGATCAAACGGCACTGTCTACCGGCGTGGGTAGCGGTGTCACCCATAGGAACCTCCCCTTTTTTGGGGGCTAGCGGCAACCCGGGACGGGTGCTGTCGGCCCCGATGGGGCATGGTGACGCGGGGAGGGGTGGGGGTCAAGGGGGTCGGAGGGGGATAGGGTTGGTTATCGTTGCTGACGCCGTTGCGGCACACGTTTTGGGGATCGACTTGCGCGGTTCCGTTTGGTGCGCGTAAAGTCTGGCGATGGCAAACACCCAATTCGACGACTTCATCAAGCGCGAAAAGACCCGAGCTGCCGGTGCCGGCAACTTCGATGCGAAGGCGTGCCGCGACGGCTGGGTGTCGGACGTCGACGCCCTCTACAAGCTCGTCGAGAAATTTATCGGGCCTTACATCAAACGTGGCGATGTGAAGGTTTCCTACAGCGAAGTGGAAATCAACGAGGAGCTTTTGGGAGCCTACAAGATTAGGCGGATGCACCTTGCAATTGGGCTACAGCAGGTTGTTTTTACGCCGATCGGGCGCATCATCATTGGCGCCCAAGGGCGTGTCGATCTGATGGGGCCGACGGGCAAGAAAAAGCTGGTGCGCGTTGACAAGGACGCGACGCGGCCACGGATAACGACATCAGTCTTCCCCGACGTGCACTCGATTTCGAGCACGCCCCTGTCTCGCTCAGACAAAGAAATCGTTTGGAAATTCTCGACACCGCCGCCGTCGATCCAGTACCTGGATTTGACGGAGGACTCCCTCATGAACTCCATTTTGGAAGTTGCGAATGCCTAAGCGGGTCAGTTTTTCTGGCCAGCAGTTGTCGATGGAAGATATTTCATTACATTATCAAGATTTTACCCAATCACTGGTCGCTTATTTCGACAAACGAGATTTGTCCAGATTTTCGGGATACACCTCGTCTGAATTGAATGCGGAACTCGCTGAACGACTGGACGAAATTGATAAAATTTCTGCGTTCAACACCTTGGCCGCGATTGAGGCCGTTCTGCGCGTAGATTATCTGCACCGATGCCAAGGGCGAAAGAAAGACAAGCTCTCTCGTGAATTTCGCATAGCGTTCAAGGATCGCGGCCCACGGATTGGTTTGGACGATGAGATCCTTGAAATCTGGAAGACGCACTATCCTGATCTCAGGCACATCATTGGCCAATTGCGCGGGGCCTTGAAATTCCGGCATTGGCTGGCGCACGGTCGGTACTGGGAACCGAAGCTGGGCCAGACGTATGATTTCGCTGTGGTTTATTCCCTGGCGGAGGAAGTGTTGGCGAATTTTCCACTGTTATCGAAGTCATAGTTACAACCATGGCGAGAGTAAGATAGCCAGCAAGTTACGCAGTGCGGGATCGAATGGGTTTGGTGGCGGATCGCCTAGACTTTTGCGAACAGCGGCACTTTCGCCATGTTCTGACACGAGGGCATCCAGATCAGCGGCCATTTCGAGTGGCGCACTTCGAGCCAGGGAATCATGCGCTGCCGCACAACTGTCAGAATCGCGTTACGGAACGCGGGGTCTTCGTGCAGCCGGAGATAATATAGTTCGTCGATGTGGCAGCCGCGCTTGCGGAGTTCGGGGCAGAACTTCCTCGGTCTTTCGAGCACGAACCAGGGCCGGAAAGTGCCGGCTGGGTAGGTTGGAACTGGTCCACCCCGGGCGAGCCTGCCAACGTTGATGAAGAGCCCGAAGCCATACCGGCTCCTCTGTATCTGTAGCAGGCTCATGCCGCAGAAAGATGTCTTGCGCCACTCGAGACCGGTTTTTTCGTATCCTAATGGTTTCAGTAGGGCGTCGATATCTGCGGTTAACGAATTGACCACGTCATTGCGCATGGACTTCAAGTTTGGGTGTTGCAAATTGCGCATCATATCAGGCGAACCTGCATCCAGCGTGCGAAAGATTTCTGGATTGATCAGGGTTGCCACGACGAAAGTCTCACCTCGGGCGCGGCCTAGTGAAAGTGAGGTGGTCATCGCTACCCCACCACCCCCCGCTCATCAAACACATAACACCCACCCTCCCACAAACTCTCCTCCTTCGGCACCTGCGCCAGGTACGCCAACACGCCGCCGCGCAGGTGGTACACTTCCTTGAACCCCAGCCCCTTCAAATACGCCGACGCCTTCTCGCAGCGGATGCCGCCAGTGCAGAACATGGCGACCTTTTCGTTTTTGCCCGGATCGAGCGCCGCCCTCACATAGGCCGGCAGGTCGCCGAAGCGGCGCGTCCCCGGGTTTTTCGCGCCCGGAAAAGTGCCGGCTACCACTTCGTAGACGTTGCGCGTGTCCAAAAGCACCACGTCCGGGGACGAGATCAGCGCGTTCCAGTCCTTGGGTTCGACATACGTCCCCGACTGGACCGTCGGATCGGCCGAAGGCTGGTCGAAGCGGATGATCTCGCGCTTCACCTTGACGAAGGTGCGGCGGAACGGGTGCGCCTCGGCCGTCGCGTCCTTGGTGGCGAGGTCGGAAAAGCGCGGGTCGGAGCGGAGGAGGGCGAGGAACGCCGCCATGTTTTCGGGCACGCCAGAGAGCGTGCCGTTGATGCCTTCGTGCGCCAGCAAGATGGTGCCGCGCAGGGCGTGTGCGGCGAGGGCCGCGAGAAGCGTCGTGCGCAGCGCGTGCGGGTCGTCGATGGCGGTGAATTTGTAGAAGGAGGAGATCGTGATGGGCATGAGATCGTAGGTCCTGAACCAGCCAAACGGTCGCCAGCTTTGTGATAATACGAGCATCGTTGCAGATGCGTGAACGCGGTCTGCAGCAGCCTCGTCAGCACTGTCATACGCAATTTGCGCAGAGAAATCCTAGTGGGACGCGCGGCTAGGACTGAACGTGGTTTTTGCGCCGCTTGCGGCTGTCGGGCGGAGTGGGAGTGCGACTGTCCACGTCATCCAGCCGAAGATTGCGGCGCGGATGTGGACTTGGACGGCGCCAGCAGGCCACCGAGCCAGCGGCGTAGCGGCTCGTCCAGCAGCTTGAGCATTAGCCAGTTCACGGCAACAATAATCGCCAGACTCGCGGCCAGCGCAACCGGACCTAGGGGGAGCGGCGTCAACCTCAAGAAGATCCGCTCCATCATATCCAAGAGAGGATAGTGGGTGACATAGATCGGGTAGGACAATGCGCCGAGATGTTTGGCCAGCGTCGCCGTCTGCGGCCCCAGTGTCGCATCAATGCCAAGTATCACCAGGGCCGGAAATAAGACCAGAATGCAGACCAACTCAAAATAGATGACGCCGATCCACTGCACCCAGCTCACGCCAAGGATGATTGCAAGACCAACGAGCAGACCTGCCAATGGTACGCGCAACCGTGGCAGTCGCCCGTCGCGGCCAAGTAGAAAGATCGTCAAGCCAGCGAGAAACGAGAAGCCAGCTCTCGGAAATCCACCCCAGAATTGTGTTTCGATAACGCCGAGTTGCGACAACCCCGGCGGCCAGGATACGGCAAGCAGCCAGACAAGTGAGGCGCACATGGCGGCGCCAAGCGTCCTGCGACCGCAAAACGGCGCCGCCAGGGCATAGATCAGATTGACCCAGAGCTCAAAAAACAGCGACCAAACCGGTAGATTGACCGGAAACAATGTAGCGCCGAAGGAATACACCGGTAAAACCAGAAATGCCGCAACAATGGCGGTCCAAGTATTGGGCTGATCCCGCCGTGCCGATCAGTCAGGAGAACAAAAATAACTGCCCCCATGGCGGTTCCGATCGCCAACATGGGATAGAGTCGGATCAGTCGAATTTGCAGAAACTGCCGCAAGGTCATGCTTATCCTCAGCTTGTCGTGATAGGCTTGGCCGATGACATAGCCGCTCAGAACAAAGAAGAAATCTACCGCGAGGTAAGCGTTCTGCAACACCGCCCCGTCTGCGATCCACCAGCGCCGATGGAACAGCACGACGATGATCGCGGCGACGCCTCGCATGGCGTCGAACGACAGGTTGTGCCGTGCAACAAACTGCGGAACTCCAGAAGCTGATGTCTCTTGCACGTATGGCATCCGATTTGACGATGGTGTCCAAGCCACGCCAGCACGCGCCAAGGAGACGCGGACCGCAGCATTTAGGGCCGGAAGGCTAGGGCTTACGCCGCACACGGACAAGCGCCGATGTGCATAAGGTAAGTTTTGCGCGTTTCCCGGGCCCGGGCCATGTTTATCATTGCTTTAAGATTGCGCCGCCGATGGGCGCGTCGACGTGGCATGCGGAACAGCGCCATGGTATCGACGCTCTTGCGAACGTACCATACCCCTCAAGAGCCATCTCGCCCCCCCCGGTGGCAGCTCATCCGATAGGTCCACTATGCGCAACTATGACCCGCGCCGACTCTTTGCCACCATTCTTATTGCCGTTGCGCTGTTTGGCTGGCCAGGCGCCACGAGCGCTTTCGCTGCCGACGGTGATACCATCTGGCGGCCGTTGAGGGTCGGCGCAGGTGGCTGGCTCACCGGCATCGACATCTCGCCCGACGGCTCGACCCGGGTGGTTCGAACCGACACCTATGGCGCCTATCTCTGGGACGATAAGAAGTCGGCGTGGTCGCAGTTGGTCACGGAAAAGTCCATGCCGCAGCCGCACCTCAATCGGGATTATGCCCACGGTGTCTACGAGATCCGCGTGGCGCCAAGCCAGCCGGCCAGGCTTTACATGTCGTTTGCCGGCACCGTCTATCGGAGCGACAACCGAGGCGGCACGTGGGCAGCCACCGCTTTCAAGCCGGTGACGATGGAGCCCAATGACGGCTATCGCATGTTTGGCCAAAAACTGGCCATCGATCCCGTCAACCCCGATGTGGTCTACGCCGGCACGCAAGCCAACGGCCTGTACGCTACCCGCGACGGCGGCAAGAGCTGGCAGCAGGTTTCCGCCGTTCCGAAAAGTCAGAAGGGCCGCGACGACCTTCTGCCCGGCATTGCCGGCATCGCTTTCGATCCCAGCTCTGGCAGTCTAGAGGGCCGCACCAGGACGATTTATGCGGCAAGCTTTGGCAATGGCGTGTTCCGCAGTCTCGATGCCGGCGCCACCTGGGCGCTGTTGCCGAATGGCCCGGAGGGGGCCGGCCACGCCAAGATTGCCAAGGATGGCAGCTATTACGTGCAGTCGGGCGACTTGCGCACGATCTGGCGTTTCGACGCCAGGGGCTGGACCGAGATTACGCCAGGGGCGCAGAATTGGGACACAGTGATCGTGGATCCGCGCGATCCCGCCCGGATCATTGCGGTACGCGAAGGTGGGATCTTCAATATCAGCTTGGACCGCGGCGCGACCTGGAGCGGCTACATATGGGGTCCAGGCCACAATGCACGTGTGGCGAACGACATACCCTGGCTGGCCTGGACTAAGGGCGACTACATGCCTACCGGCGACATGATGTTTGATCCGGTGACGCCAGATCGGATCTGGTTCGCCGAGGGCCTTGGAGTCTGGTTCACGGATCTGCCCGCCGGCAAGCCCTATCCCTCCCAAGTGTCGTTCACCTCGGTGAGCACGGGCATCGAGCAATTGGTGGCCAATCAGATTGTCGCTCCGCCGGGCGGCAAACCCTTGGTCGCCAGCTGGGACCAGCCGGTCTTTTACATCGACAACCCGGACGCCTTTCCAGACACCCATGGCCCCGACAACGAGTTGGACATTGTCGGCGGCTGGGCCATCGACTACGCGTCCAGCAAGCCGGACTTCGTGGCCGGCATTTTCGACTGGTGGGGCCGGGAAAAATCCGGCTTCTCGACCGACGGCGGACGGACCTGGTCGCCCTTCGCCAGTTTTCCGCCGTTGGAGCGCTCGATAGGCGGAGCGATCGCCGTCAGCACGCCGAACAACATGATATGGGCTGCATCGAGCAACCAGCCAGCTTTTGTGACGAAAGACGGCGGGGTTACTTGGACGGTGATCAAGCTTCCGGGCGTTTCCGAAAAGGGTGAGACCGGATGGAGCTTCGCCTACTATCTCAACCGCCACATTGTGGCGGCCGACCGCGTCGCTCGGGGACGGTTCTATCTCTACAATTACCTCAAGGGTTTGTACCTGACCAAGGACGGAGGTGACACCTGGTCGTTGGTGAAAAAGGGCGAGATTGTTCAATGGTCGGGCTATAACACCCTGCTCCAGAGTGTTCCCGAGCATGAAGGTCATCTCTTCTTCACGGTCGGCCGCCAAAGCGGCGTCGAGCCTGTTGCAACGCCATTCGTGCGCTCATTGGACGGCGGAGCGACCTGGACGCCGGTGCCCAATGTCTTGGAAGTCATCACCTTTGGTTTTGGCAAATCGCGCCAACCTGGTGGCTATCCTGCGATCTACATCGTGGGATGGGTGGACCGCAAGTACGGCATCTGGCGCTCGGATGACAACGCCAGCTCCTGGGCGAGGATCGGCGAGTTTCCGCTTGGAAGTCTGGACGAAATCAAGACTCTGGACGGCGACAAAACTGAGTATGGCCGCGTCTACGTCGGCTTCCAGGGCTCGGGCTATGCGTATGGGGCGCTTCGATAGGACCCAGGGCTCGGCGGTTACGCCGCGCCCAGAACGCCTGCAGCTGAATGCATCGCTGCGGGGTCGACCGTGCGCGGTCGCGACAACGGGCGTGCGTGTCCAAGGCTGCGGGACAAGCCGACGATCAATCCGACATTCAATGCAAACAGATACTGAATCTCGATCGTGACCAGGGCCCATTCGAAGAAGGAATGAATGTAGCACATAAGAAGTCCCGTCGCCAACCCGATCAGCACATCGCGCTCCTAATGTCGTCCTTGACGCGCCAGCCTTTTCTGAAGGCCATTGCGATGGGAGCAAACAGCACAAGGATCAAACTTATCAAGCCGAAATAACCATTTTCTGCCATCGTCAGAATATAAGCATTATGCACGTGGGCTGCAAGACTACCATATACCGGCGCCACACCGGCGCGTTCGTTGTAGCCTCCAGTGTTGACTCTTGTGACGTAGTTATTGGCTCCGATCCCAAACGGATAGTCATCAATCATGAATGTTGCAGCCTTGATGAAGACGGCCCGTTCGTCATAGTCCTGATCAAGTGGGTTCTCGGCAAACCGCTTATTCAAAGACCCCATAGCGAACGGCGCCGCAATCGCCAGCAGGGCGGCGCAAGACAGCACGACGCCCAGTTTGCCGGCGCTGAAGCGGCGAATCAGCGAAAAGACGCAAATCAATGCAATTCCAAGAACGAACAAGCCGAGGGTCGCGCGCGACGCTGTCAAAATGACAACGACAGCTCCGAGCAGAGGCACTGCGGCGGAAATCAGCGACCTCGATTTGGCCATGAAAACCGCGGCAAAAGCCATTGCCGACATGTTGACAATCATACCCAGCATGTTCTGGTGGCCAAACGTCCCGACCGCTTGGGTCATGCCGTGCGTACGTTGCCAGAGTGTGACGATGGCTTCCAATCCGACGCCCAAAGCCAGCCCCCAAAGTACGGCGAGAGCGATGCGGGGATCGCTACAGGCGCGCGATGTCACGACCACCAGGAAAAATACCTTCAGCAGTTGCCAGACATAAAACAGCGACGCGATGGGAACCGCTGATTGCGTGACGCCGATCAGCACGGCGAACAGGTAAAGGCCCATGGATAGTCGGAAGGGAAATCTTTCGTCCACCTTCGGGCTTGCGAAATAGGCGATCACCAATAGCAGATCCAGGCCGTTGATCTCGATGCCTTTGACGAACCCCGGCCACAACGCCCAGGAGTTCAACGCCATCAGGAGATGCAGATTGTCAAAGATGAACGGCATCAATGCTATTGCCGTCCAAAGGCCGGGCACAAGAGTTGGCGTGCGCCGAATCAGCAACGTTACTGGTACGAAGCATAACGCTGCGAGTCCCAAGAACAACCACTTCATCGTCAATCCCGCCAGCTCGCCCCCTGGGCGCGACACCGCGCGCGAGCGATCATCCGGGTTCCGACGAACCCGCTTTGACGCTGCGCTTCAAGCAACCACACCCAGCTAACAAGCCCCATTTAGGCCGGCATCCGCCAACTGCGCGATTGGCTAACGGCCCGATGCCGGTGGCGGCGGCCCGAACCGTCGCTCGGCCGGCGGCCAAACCCGAAAAACCTTATCCTCCTTGTCAACTCCTACGACGTCTCGCGCACCACGTCTCGGCTGGCGCCCCCCCACGCACCGATCATCCGGCCCATGACGTTCAGTGCCTCTCGCCGCGCCAGCGCCCGTAGCGCCAGGGCGTCCAGGGGTGGTGCTCTGCGCGGATGTCCGGGGCGGGATCAAAACCACTCGTGCCCCAAGGTTGGCAGCGCGCGACCCGCGCCAGCATCAGCCAGAAGCCGCGCCAGGCGCCGTTGCGGTCGATGGCGTCCAGGGCATACTCCGAGCAAGTCGGCAGATGCCGGCATTGGCGCCCGATCAGGCCGGAGAGCGTGTAGCGGTAGAGCAGGATGGGGGCTTTGAGCAGCCTCGCGGCGACGGTCATGGGGCCTCACGCGTAAGGCGTACCATCCTTTTTCCGCACGATCGACTTCCCGTTCGCCGTGGTGAGGTTCATGTCCACGTCAGGATACACCACATGCTCGACCAGCGAGCGCGTGCCGATTTCCAGGTAGACCGCCGGCTTGGCGCCGCGGTTGATCAGCTGGTGCCCGTTCTCGTCGTTGGCCGGAAAGCCCATGGCCATGCCGGGGCCGAGCAATTGCTCTCCTTCGTTGCTGATGAGCGTAATCTCGCCCTCTAAAACGTAGCAGAATTCGTCCTCGGCCACATGCCAGTGGCGTTGCGAGGAGGCTGCGCCGGGCTGCAACGTCGTTACATTCACGCCGAACTGTTTGAGCCCGAGCGCCTCCGTCAATTTACGCTTGCTCCGCCCCTCCACCATTTTGGCCAGGGTTTTCGGATAAATCGTGCCGGTGATGGCCTCGACAGTTTTCGGATCAACAACTTTCGCCATCGTGTTCTCCTTAGCCGGCCTTGGCCGGAACGCTGCGCTTTGCTTCCACCTCGGCCATCGCCCGCTCCAGCGCGTCGAACACCAGCAGCGTCGAGGCATGCCGGCCCTTCACATCGCGCACCGGCTCCAGAGCGGCCAGATCCGACCACTTCCCACCGGGCGGCGCGCCGTTTTCTTTCAGCATGGCCCGCATCTGCCGGCCCACCTCGCGCAGCTCCGCCGAGGTCGAGCCGACGGCATGGGCCGCTACCACCGCCGCCGAGCTTTGCCCCAGCAGGCAGGCGCGCACCAGCTGGCCGTAGTCGGTGACGTGGTCGCCCTGCATACGGATGTCCAGGGTCACGGTCGAGCCGCACAGCTTGGAATGGGCCGTGGCCGTGGCGTCCGGCGCAACCAGCCGTCCCCCGCGCGGGCTGTTGGCGGCCAGCTCCAGGATGCGCTGGCTATAGATGTCTTCGAGCGCCGTCATCGGCAGGCGATCCTTTTGCAAAGCTTTGGCCGGGCCGCTCTTGCGACCCTCCAGACCTGTATATATATGCTAGCGCAGGCCGTTGGCGAAGACCGGTTGAACAATGCGCTCGCGCATGTCAGGCCGTCACGCTCCGCATGGCGCCGCCCGGCGTCCTGTGCGAGTTTGACGCCAAGACAAACAGATCCACGACAGCTTGCCATCCGTTTGAGGTGGCCACAGATATGGCGCTCGCACCCCTTCGAGGCCGTCAGGAGAGACGTTTTCATGGACACCATGACCGCCAAGAGCAAGAAGAACGGCCGCCTGCCCAAGCCCAGCGCCCCGATGCGCGCGCCGATCAAACGGCCGAGCCGCGACGAGGCCGAAGCTGCGGTGCGCACGCTGATCGCCTGGGCCGGAGACGATCCGGCGCGCGAGGGGCTGCTCGACACGCCCAAGCGCGTGGTCAACGCCTACCGCGAGATTTTCAAGGGCTATGAGGAAGACGCGGTCGCCGCGCTGGACCGCACCTTCGAGGATGTCGCGGGCTACGACGACATCGTCATGCTGCGCGACATCGAGGTGAACTCGTTTTGCGAGCACCACATGCTGCCGTTCATCGGCAAGGCCCATGTCGCCTATCTGCCGGGCGAAAACGTCGTCGGCATTTCCAAGCTCGCGCGCGTCGTCGACATCTTCGCCAATCGGTTGCAGACGCAAGAGACCATGACAGCCCAGATCGTGGGCGCGATCGATGAGGCGTTAGCCCCACGCGGCGTTGCCGTGATGATCGAGGCGGTGCACCAGTGCATGTCATTGCGCGGCGTGCACAAGCCGAATGTGGCCACCATTACCACCCAGTTCACCGGCAGTTTCAAGACCGATATCGTGTTGCAGCAGCGGTTTATGGCGCTGATCCAGCGGGGGTAGCGTTACCGTCGGTCCACCGCCCCCGATTTCGGGACGCGCCTCGCCGATGTTTGGCGTTGACGACCGCGCCAAACTCCGGGGAGTGGGGAGTGTGTGAACGCACATCCAGCGCTTTTTGGGGGGCGTTGGTCGCGATGAGTCGCGAGTGGCTCACGATGTCGGTTGGGTTGAGCGCTGCGAGTGCAGCGGTCAGGGCGCCTGCGGACATACTTTGCGGTTCGTTCTGGTTCGACCGCAGCTGACGGCACGTCAAGCATCGGCCGCCGCTGGGGTGACTTTGCCTTCGCGACCCAGAGCAGAAACGGCGCAGCCGCAGCGTCACCGCCGTTCTAAACGGTGCAACACACGGCTGCCGATGATCGACGGACCCATGCCTGCTTTAACGGGCTCGATCAAACTCGCTGAGCATGCGCAAATGCCGGATCTGCACGGGCTGGGCCAGCAGCTCATCCACGTGGTCGATCAGCGGCTTCAGATAGGGCATCGCCAGATGGGCATCCAGCGCCGCCTGGCTAGCAAAATTCTCGTAGAACACGAAAGTGTTGGGATCGTCGGCATCGCAGTGAAAATCGTAGTTCACGCAGCCGGGCTCGCTGCGCGTCGGCGCGACAAAGCTCGACAGGATCTTGAACAGTTTTTCGCGCGTCTCGGGGCGGGCGACTACGGTGCCGATGATCGTGCAGCCGGGTGTTGTCTTGCTCATATCACGTCTTCCGGTTCTGGCTGATGGCGACGGCGAGAATGATGATGGCGCCGCGGGCGATCAGCTGCTGGCTGAATTCGAGGCCGGCCAGGATCAGGCCGTTGTTGATGAGGCCGATCATCAGCGCCCCCATGATCGAGCCGATGACGGTGCCCTTGCCGCCGAACAGGCTGGTGCCGCCGAGCACGGCGGCGGCGATGACGGAGAGTTCGTCACCCTCGCCCAGTTGGAAGCGGCCGGTCTGGAAGCGGCCGGCATAGAGCATGCCGGCGAACGCGGCGGCCATGCTGGAGATGATCAGCACCTGGAACTTGATGCTGCCGGTCTTGAGGCCGGAATAGCGCGCGGCCGTTTCGCTGCCGCCGGTGGCGAGCACCCAGCGGCCGAAGGTTGTCTTGCGCAGCACGATGTGGCCGATGGCGCCGATGGCCAGCATCCAGAACAACAGCAGCGGGATCGGTCCGATATTGCCGCCGCCGAAAAGATAGGCGTAGTCGGACGACAGGATCGGGATGGCCTTGGTGCCGCTCACCCACATGGCCCCGCCCTTGGCAACGCCCATCATGGCCAGCGTGGTGAGGAACGACGGGATACCGAGGCGGGTGGTCAGGACGCCGTTGACGGTGCCGACCAGCAGGCCGGTGGCCAGGCCGCACAGCACGCCGAACGGTAAGCCACCGACGTCCATGCCCATGGCGGTCGCGACCGAGGCAAGGCCGGCGACGGCGCCGATCGAGAGGTCGATCTCACCGGCGGCCAGCACATAGGTCATGGCGACGGCCATGATCGCGATCATCGCGGTTTGGCGGACAATATTGAGCAGATTGTTGGTGTCCAGAAAGCCCTTGTGGCCGAGCGTGACCGCGAACAGGACGAACACGCCGAGAAAGCCGAGATAGATGATGTATTGCCGCCAATCGCCGAACTGGACGCGCGGCATCGGCGCCGGTGTATCAGACATGGATTCGAACCTCCTGAATGGCTTCCTGAAGCATATGCTCGGCCTGCTGCATTGACTCGTCGGACGCCGCCGCCGCTGCCGGGAAGAGCGCGTCGCGCGGAATATCCTTGGCCAGGCGCCCGTCCGACATCACAAGGATCCGGTCGCAGGCGGCGAGCAACTCATTGAGCTCGGAAGAGATCACGATGATGCCCTTGCCTTGCTCGGCCAGGGTGCGGATCAATTGAATGATCTCTGACTTGCTGCCGATGTCGATGCCCGCGGTCGGCTCATCGAGGACGATGATGCGCGGATCAGAGGCCAGCCACTTGCCGAGCACGACCTTTTGCTGGTTGCCGCCTGACAGCGTGCGCACGGCCGCAAAGGGCGATGCCGTCTTGATCTTCAACCCGCCGATTTTTTCGTCCGCGAGGTCCGACTGTTGGCGCGAAGAAATCCAGCCGCCCGAGCTGATCCGCTCGAACACCGAGAGCGCGAGATTGTCGGAGACGGTGTGCTCGATGATGACGCCCTGGCGCAGCCGGTCCTCGGGGATGAGGGCGATGCCGAGCGCAATGGCGTCCGTGGGGGAGTTGAGCGCGACCGGCTTGCCGTCGACCCGGATTTCGCCCGAGACGACCTTGTCGATGCCGAACAGCAGGCGGGCGATGGCGCTGCGGCCGCTACCGAGCAGGCCGGCGATGCCGAGCACTTCGCCAGCGTGAAGTTGCAGCGACAGATTTTTTGGCTTGGCCGCGCCCGACACGTTCGTGAGCTCCAGGAGAACCTGCTCCTGCCGGGTGTTGGTGCGCGTGATTCCAGTGAGGCCCTTCGAGTCCCGGCCGACGATGTGCTGGATGATCGAGGTCAGCGTGAGATCGGCGAGCGGCGCGGTGATGACATGCCGGCCGTCACGCAGGATGGTTGCCCGGTCGGCGATGCGCATGATCTCGTCCATGCGGTGCGAAACGTAGATGATGGCGACGCCGTCCTCCTTCAGACGCCGGAGGAACGTGAACAGCCGGTCGACATCATGGGCCGACAGCGCCGTGCTCGGCTCATCGAGCACCAGCACGCGGGCGTTCTGCGAGATGGCCTTGACGATCTCGGTAAGCTGCCGTTGTCCGGCGCCAAGATCGCCAGCGAGCGCGTAGGGATCGACATCGACGTCGAGGCTCTTGAACAGCTCGATGGCGCGCCGCACGGCCTCGCGGTCGTCGATGAAGCCGAACCGGCCCATGATCTCCTGGTTGAGGAAGATGTTCTGGGCGACGCTTAGCGTCGGCACCAGGCTCATCTCCTGGAAGATCATCGCGATGCCGGCGCGCTTGGCTTCATCGGTGGTATGCGCGCTAAGTGTCTTGCCCAGAACCTCGATGCTGCCACTGGTCGGCGCGTGCACGCCGCGCAGGATTTTCAGGATCGTGCTCTTGCCCGCGCCGTTGCCGCCGAGCAGGGCGTGGATTTCGCCGGCCCGCACCTCGAGGCTGACGTCGCGAAGCGCGTGCACGCCGCCGAAGGACTTGGAGACGCCGGCCATCCGGACGGCAATTTCATGGCCGGCGCTGTCCATCAGTGTGCGACCTCGACCCAGCGCTCGGACTGGCCCGACGAGAGGATCGCATCGGCGATCAGTGACACGCGGTAGCCGTCCTCAAAGTTCGGAGAAGGCTGCTTGCCGGTGACGATGGCCTGGAAGAAGTCGTGACACTCGATGATCTTGGTTTCGCCGTAGCCGATGCCGAGGCCCGGGATCGGCCACAGGCTCTGGCCATACGGATGATTGGGACCCGTATAGATGGTGCGGAAACCGCGCACGTCGGCGGGATCGTCGGCGAACATCACCTGCAGCTCGTCCATGCGCTCGTAATTGAAAGCGATGGAACCCTTGGTGCCATGGATTTCAAAGGTGAGGAAGTTGTTGCGGCCGTGCGCGTTGCGTGTCGCTTCGATGGATCCGACCGCGCCGTTCTGGAATTTTAGCAGCGTCATCATCTCATCGTCCACATCGACGGGCGCCTTCTTGCCCTGGCCCGACTTGTCCGAGGCGCCCAGTTTGTCGATGCCGCCCGTCTGCACCGGGCGCTCTTTGATGTAGGTGTGCACCATAGCGTTCACCGCCGCGATTTCGCCAACCAGATAGCGCGCGAAATCGATCACATGGGTGCCGATGTCACCGACTGTGCCCGAGCCCGCGACTTTCTTCTGGAAGCGCCAGGACAGGGGGCCGTTCGGGTCCGCCGACCAATCCTGCAGATAGGTGCCGCGGAAATTGAGGATCTTGCCGATCCGGCCTTCGTCGATAAGCTTCTTCGCCATCGCGACGCCGGGCGTGCGGCGGTAGTTGAAGGCCACCATGTTGATGACGCCGGCCTTTTTGGCCGCGTCGGCCATGGTCTTGGCCTCCGGTCCGGTGCGGGCGAGCGGCTTTTCGCAGATGACATGCTTACCGGCTTGCAACGCCGCGATCGCGATCTCAGCATGGCTGTCGTTCGGCGTCACGATATCGACCACATCGATATCTTTCCGTGCAATGACGGATTTCCAATCGGCCGACGATTCGTCGAACCCGAGGCGCCTGGCCCCGTCCGCGGCGGCTTCGGCGCTGACATCGACGAGCACCTTGCGGTGCGGAATGGCGGGCGCGGGCCAAAAGAACATCGGCATCGCAGCATAAGCCAAAGCATGGGCCTTGCCCATGAAACCACCGCCAATCATGGCGACATTCAAGGTGCGTGTCATGGTCGTAAACTCTTCGGGCTGTCGGAGGGGATCTCGGGATGGGACTCTCTGCAAGCGACCGGCGGCCGGCCAGGGAGGGGGGCTGGCCACCGGTTTAGGCAGGTTAAGTACACGTTTGTGCAGTCCAACGGTTTTTGTGGCCTTGAACGGCGCTTGTGGCGTAGGGGCGACCCACGGGTCGCCCCTACGCAACTAAGTTCGAGATTAGTTCATGCTGGCCTTGATCTTGGCTGTCGCCTCGCCGGCGTAGATGTCCTTCCACATGCCGAGCAAGCTGGCCTTGACGACCGGCGCGGCCGGCAGCGCGACATAGGCCGGAGCCGGCTTGCCAAGCAGCGCATAGGCGCCCAGGCGCGCCTCGATGATGCCGGCCTCGTAGGGACGCTGCGAGGCGATGCCCTTGATCATGCCGCCACGGGCCATCTCGATGGCGACGTTTTCACCCAGGTCCATATTGACGATCGCCAGATCCGTACGACCGGCGGCGCGGGCTGCGGCCATGACGCCTTCGGCGGGAACGTCCCAGACCGCCCAGATGGCATTGACCTTGGGATTGGAGGTCAGAATTGCACCGGCCGCCTTTTCGGCATCACCCGCGAAGTCCGGACCGCCGATCCCCTGCTCGGCGACGATCTTGATATCGGGATAGGTCTCAGTGATCGTCTTCTTGAAGCCCTCGTAGCGCTGACGCGTCACGAAGAAGTCGGCGGCGTGAAAGACGATGCCGATCTCGCCTTTGCCCCCGAGGGCCTTGGCCATCAGGTGGCCGGCGGCGACGCCATTACCGAAATTGTCGGCCGAGACGGTCGAAACATAGTCCGTGCCCGCTTTGAAGTTCGCGGGGATGTTGTCCATGAAAATCAACTTGGTGCCGGCGGCCGCAGCGGCCTTGTAGGCACCGGCGGTGGCGACACCATCGACCGGGATCGAGACGATGATCGAGGGTTTCTGTGCCATCACGGTCTCGATGTCGGCGACCTGTTTCTCAGGCTTGAACCCGGCGTCCGTCACGGCGATGACCTTGATGCCGAGGCGGCCGAATTCGCTCTTGAGGCCTTCTTCCTGCGCCTTCGACCAGTCGTTGCCACCGTAGTGGAAGACCAGGGCGGCGGTTGCGTTCATTGCCTTGACCTTGGTGATCTCGGCATCGGTCAGCGTCACGGACGCCGCGGCGGCGGGATCTTCGCCGTTCGGGCCCTTGCTCAAGACCTTGGTGGCCAGCTCTTTCAAGGCTGCATCCGGATCGGCCGCGAAGGCCGTCGCGGCAAAGCTGCCCGCCATCAGAGCGAGGGCAGCGGCTGTCGTGAGAAATACGCGCCTGTTCATTGCAGTTTCCTCCTGTTGGGACGTTTCGTTATCATTCCGCGTTGCGCAAGAATTTCATGCTGAGGGCGGCGCCCTCCTTGGGATCTGGCCAGCTGTCGAGTTCCGCCGTGACCCAGCCCTTGAAGGCGATGTCCTTGAGAGCCTTGACGATGGCGCCCATATCGAGCGTGCCCCGATCAAGCGGGGTGAAGGCGAAGGGCTCCTTCTGCCAGCCCTTCAGATGCACGTAGGAAATACGTTTGGCGTGTTCGCGGATCATGGCCGGCACGTCGCCACCAGCGGCCGCGAGATGGGCCGTATCCGGACAGAAATCGATCGACGTTTCCTTGAAAACCGCGCGCACGGCGTCGGGGCCTTCGACGATGGTCGTCAGGTGTGGATGATAGTGGGCGCGCAGGCCCGCAGCCTTGGCGATGCCGACAACTTGTTCGAGGGCTGCGCCTAGCTTCTTGATGTCATCGGGCCGGTTGCCGTGGACGCGCTTGGCGCCGCCACCGACCACCAGGTGCTCAGCACCCATCTCGGCCGCGGCCCCTGCGGCGCGCTCGATGCGGGCCAGTTCCTCGGGGAGGATGTCGTCGAAGATGAAGTTGCCGCCCGAGTAGGTGGCGAGGAATTTGACGCCGGCCTGGCTGCAAACCGAACGGAGCTGGCCAAAGCGGCCCGCGTAGTCGAGCAGGTTGCCGTCGAAGAGTTCTACGCCCTCATAGCCGCACGCGCCGATGTCGGCGATGGCGCGCTCCATGTCGGCGAAGGTGCGATAGCTGAGCTGCGTGATGGACGTGACGCCCACGGCATTGCCGCCGAGCTCGCCCCAGCAATTGGCGTGATAGGCCTTCTTCCACATTCCGACCTCCCTTGCTTGCAGGACGCCGTTTGCCCGGCGTTCGTCTTCGTTGGTGCTGATCTAGCCACGTTATCATCTTAAGTCAATCCATTTTCTGCAGAAGATTTGCAATTGTCGTCTGAAGCGGCTACTCTTCAGCCTATGGCCTTGAAACTTCATCCGAACTTTGCGAAGAACCGCCGTGCGGACGCAGGGGGGCGGATGAACGCGAACGGTCATGCGGACGGCGACGGCGGGTTCCTGGAGGCTACGGGCCAGAACGACGAGCGCGTCGATGCCGAGCAGCAAAGCCTCGCCGCCATCCTCAATCTGATCCGCCGCGATGAGGCTTCGACCAGGCTCGAGGTGGAGCGCATTTCCGGCCTCGGCCGCGCTATTGTGGCCGACCGGGTCGCGACCCTCGCCGATCTCGGCCTTGCCGACGAAAGCGAACTTGGGACCGCGATGGGCGGCCGGGCCCCGCGATCCATCCGGTTCGCGGCCAAGGCCGGCCTCTTGCTCACCGCCCATGTGGACCAGACCAAGATCGCAGTCGGCATCTCCACTTTGAACGGCAACCTCACCTTCGAACATCATGAGCCGATGGACGCCATCGCCGACCAGCAGGCCGTGCTGACGCGGGTCACGACACTGTTCGATTGGGCGCTGGAACAGCATCAGCCCGGCCGCGACGTGTGGGGTATCGGGCTCTCCGTCGAGGGCCCGGTGGAACAGCGGCCCGGCCAGCCCTTCTCCTCGCCGGTCCTGCATTTCCTGCCCACCTGGGACGATGCCCATTTCATCGAATCCCTCGTCGCCAAATACCAAGTCCCAGTCTGGGTCAGCAACGCGACGCAAATGACGACGCTTGGCGAGCTGCGGGCCGGCAGCGGCAAGGACGTGCGCGACATGCTGTTCGTCGATCTCGGCAAGGAGATCACAGCGGGCATCGTCTGCGACGGCCGCGTCTACCGCGGCGCTCAGGGCGGCGCCGGGCTGATCGGCCACATCGCCACCACCGAGGACAGCGCGGTGGTCTGCAAATGCGGCAATGTCGGCTGCCTCGAAGCCCTGGCGGGCGCCGACGCCATCGCGCGCGCCGCGACGCAAGGCTCGCGCGACGGCAAGAGCCCAGAGCTGGCTTCTATTCTCGCCGAAAACGGCGACCTGTCGCCGACCGACGTGGCCACCGCTGCCATTCTCGGCGATCCGTTCGCGGCCGAGCTGCTGGCCAGGAGCGGCCGCCTCATCGGCACCACCATCGCGGCGCTCAGCAACGCCTTCAATCCGTCCCTGATCGTGCTGGGCGGCCCCTGGGCCCAACACAGCGACATCCTGCTCGCCGCCATCCGCGAGGCGGTCTACCGGCGCTCGCACCCCCTGGTGTCGCGCGATCTGAAGATCGTCCGCTCACAGATGAGCGGCACAGCAACGCTCTCGGGCCTGGCCCTGTCGATCCTCGACGAGATTTTCGCGCCCTATCCGCTGGCGCGCTGGGTTAAGCACGGATCGCCTTTGAAGCATCCCGTCTCGGTCGCCGCCATCGCCGCCGCCAAGCGCGACCTCGTGGCCCGCGCGGCGCCCCGTTTGCCGCCGGGTGGCCCTATCTTGAAGCGGAAGCAGAGCGCATGATGGCGGTGGCGCCAACTCAGGAGGGGTCGTGAGCATCACAGGTCTTGGACCGCACGGCGAGAAGGCCGCCTCGCCGCTCGCCCTCAAACTGACCGACGCCGACAGCGCCGAGGCGGTTGCCCGCCGCTTCACCGTTGCCGTCGTCCTGCATACGACGCGCAGCGATTGGGCGCGCCAGCAGCTCGCGGGCATTTCAGGCGTGCTCGGACAACACCAGGCCGCCATCGTGGACGTGGTCGACTGCGGTTTTGAGCCAACAGCGCAAATCGAGGCGTTCGCGCGCCTAACTGCGGCCAAGGCCGACGCGATCATCAGCATACCCCTCGGCAACGAGGCGGTGGCCGACGCCCACCGTCTGGTGCATGCGGCCGGCAAACGCCTGGTCCTGCTCGACAACGCCCCAACCGGCCTGGCGCCCGGCCGGGACTATGTGTGCGTCGTTTCGGCCGACAATTTCGGCCTCGGCGCGATCGCGGCGCAGTTGCTCGCCGCCCATGTTGGCCCAGATACGAGCACCAACCAGACCGTCGGCATGCTGACCTATGGCATGGATTTCTTCGCCACCAACGAGCGCGAGATCGCGTTCCGCAAATGGCTGGCCAAGCATCGGCCGGACGTGAAGACCGTGCAGGCCAAGTTCCCGTCGCTCGCTCAGGTTCAGGACAGTGTGGCCAAGCTCCTCAGCGGCCCAGCGCCACTGGCGGGCCTTTTCGCGGTCTGGGACGAGCCCGCCATCATCGCCGTCAAGGCGATCGAGGCGGCCGGTCTGTCAGTGCCCGTCACGACCATCGACCTCGGCAACGCCGTCGCCACCAACATGGCGCGGGGCGGTCTGATCAAGGCCATCGGCGCGCAAAAACCCTACGACCAGGGCAAGGCCGCCGCGAGCGCAACGCTGCTGTCCCTGCTCGGCCGCAGCTTGCCGTCCTGGATCGCGCTGCCAGGCCTCGCCGTCACCCGCGACAACGTGGTGGAAGCGTACCAGAGCGTCTGGCACGCGCCAGCGCCGGCCGACTTGCTGTCGGCGCGCCGGATTTGACGGTGCCCGGACTTGTGCCATCGATCCACATCGCCAACTGGCGGCTTACCCGTAGCTAGGGGCATCGCGTCGACATTCCCTCTGCGTTCTGCTGGCGGTCGCTATCGGGCGAACTCGAGGATCGCAGCCGACGCCGATGATCGTCCTGCACGACCCGCAGCGGAAACCCCAGGCCAGAGTCAGGCAAGTACACGCGCGATGCAATGCACTTGTTACGTGACGTATCGCGACCTAGACGCTCTTCGACACCCGCGTGGTGACCGTGAATTTTTTAGCGAGATCGGCGGCCAGCTCCATGCCCAGTCCCGGTCCCTTCGGGACGGTGATGAAGCCATCCCGAACCTCCGGCAGCGCTGTGACTAGATCGCGATACCAGGTCTTGTAATAGGCGCGTACGCTCTCCTGGATCAGGGCGTTCGGCGCGTTCAAAGAGAGGTGCGTCGAGGCGCAGAGCACGACAGGGCCGGTGCAATCATGGGGAGCCACAGGCAGATGCCAAGCCTCGGCCATGGTCGCGATCTTCTTGGCCTCCGAGACGCCGCCGCACCATGATAAATCAAGCATGATGACGCCGGCAGCGCCGGTTTCCAGCAGATCGCGGAAGCCCCAGCGGGTGGCCAGCGTTTCCGAAGCGCAGATGGGGGCCGGCGAAGCCTCGGCATAGCGCTTCAGGCTGGCCAGGCTGTCCATCTTGATCGGGTCTTCGTGCCAATACGTGGTGTACGGCGCGAGAGCCTTGGCAATTCTGATGGCCGGCATCAGCTGCCACATCGAATGGAACTCGACCATGATGTCGATCTTGTCGCCGAGCCGTTTGCGAATCTTTTCAAACGGCATCAGCGCGGCGGACAGGTCTGCAGCGGAGATGTCGATGCCATCGGACTTTTCCGCCGCCAAATCAAACGGCCAGATCTTCATCGCCGTGATGCCTTCAGCCAAAAGCTCTTCCGCCAGATCATCGGCGCGGTGCAGGAAGCCGTTCAGGTCGTCGAGTTCGCCGCCTAATTCAGTCAAGCCATAGTTGGCGCTATGCTGGCCCTTGTTGCCGCGCATATAGGTCGTGCCCGCGCAGGTGTTGTAGGTGCGGATCCTGTCACGGGAGAACCCGCCCAACAGCTGGGCCAACGGTTGTCCGGTGAGTTTGCCGAATATGTCCCAGAGGGCAATGTCGACGGCGGTATTGCCGCGCATCTCTATGCCGGTTGAGCGAAAGCCGAGATAGCCAGCAAGATCCTTGGAGATTTTATCGATCTGTAGGGGGTCGCGGCCGATCAAGCGCGGCGCCAGCACCTCATGCACATAGGCCTCGACCGACTGCGGCATCAGAAACGTCTCGCCGAGGCCCGTAAGGCCCTCCGACGTGTGCACCTTCAGCCACAGCAGGTTGGCGTGCTCGGCAACCCGGATCGTTTCGAGCGCCGTGATCCGCATGGCCACCTCAAACCACGCCGGCTGCCAGAAGCGCATGTACGGACAAGTCGAAGTGCTCGGCCATGCAGGCTTCGGCCGTCTTCACATCCTGCGTCGTGATCGCCGCCGCAATCCGCTCGTGGCAATTGATCGAGTCGAGCCGGTTCTGATCGGTCGGACGGCTTGCCCAACCCATGCCCCAGGTCTGATGCGTCACAATGCGAAACGACGAAACGATCAGGGCAAAGAGCGGATTGCGCGAGGCCCGCGAGATCGCCTCGTGGAAAGCGATGTCGTGCTCCATGATCACGTCGGCACGGTTCTGGGCCTTCAATGAATTTACCGAACTTTCTGCACGCGACCTTGTCCGAGCGCAATGACGGTTCAGCTGCCGCAAGCGTGCCGACCCTTGAGTTTGGGGATCGAGCCCGCCCACGCGGAATTCACGGTACCTATATGATAGGCTCTTCGGAACTACGAAAATTCAAATTCTGCCAGGCCACAATGCGGGCTAATCGGTGTGAATCTCGCCCTTGACACGCCCGGCCCCTCTGTGGTCTCTCATCAAAATCGCAACCTATCAGATAGCTGCGCTTTGGTCTCCTCCCGCTCCCGATCAATCCCGACCCAGCCTGACGCCGAGCTTGATGGCGGGCTGGTGGACGGCGTCATGCGAGCGGTGAACGACCACATCCGCGGGCACAGCTTGAAGCCTGGCGCGCCGATCCCGGCCGAAGCCGCGTTCTCGACGGAGCTGGGGGTATCCCGAGCCGTCGTCCGCGAAGCCTTCAGGTCACTGACAACTCTTGGCGTCATCGAAGTCACCAACGGGCGGCGCGCGCGGGTAGGCGGGATCGACAAGTCAGTGCTCGGGCGGGTCATTGACCATGCCGTTCACACCGACCAGGTATCGATCCAGCAGATCTATGACGTCCGCCGCACGATAGAGATGCGCACCGTGGCGCTCGCGGCTCTGCGGCGAAAGCCCGCCGAGGCGGACGACATCGCCGGTCACGCCGCAGACATGCGCGCAAATTTCGCGACGCCGCGCCTCGTTATGGAGCACGATATCGCCTTTCACCAAGCAATTTCGCGTGCCTCCCGCAACCCGTTGTTCGCTCTCTTGGTGTCATCGTTCGGCATTGTCACCCAGCAGACGTGGGGCATCGGCTGGGCGAGCCGGCCGTCCGACCAGGACCGGATGGCGTCCGTCGGGTGTCACGAAAGGATTGCAACCGCTATTCGGGATCAGGATGTCAAAGCGGCGGAGTCAGGTATGGCGGAGCACTTCGATTTGTCCGTACGCACCTTGCTTGCAGCCGGCGTGATATGAAACCGTACAATTGGTTTAAGCTGTCAGGAATTCCCTTCGTTTCAACCTTTGCAAGCCTTGCGGCGTAGTTTGCAGAGGGTGCCTTCAAACCGTCCGCGCAATCAGGAGGAGACACTATGAGATTATTCAAGACTTTTGCTGCGGGCATGGCTGTAGCCGGTTCGCTGATGCTACCCATCTCAGCGCCGGCCATCGCCGCTGACGCCGATCACAAGGCCGATTGGTCCAAGATCAACATCCTGTTCATTCCGTGGTCGCAATCCTCGAATGCCTTCTTCGAGGCGGTGGTGGCCGGCGCCAAGGATGCCGCCGCCCAGCAGGGCGTCAATATCGACGTCCAGTTCGGCGAAGAAGACGCCACTAAGCAGAAGACCATCTTCGAGACCGGCATCGCCAACAAGGTGTCCGGCATCGCCATCAACATCGCCGATGACAATGCCTATGTCGAAACGGCGTGCAAGGCCATGGCGGCCGGCATCCCGATCGTCACATTCAACATCGACGACAGCCGTCACGGCGCTCCGGGCTCGACCTGCCGCATGGCGTTCATGGGCCAGAACTTCGTGGCCGCCGGCTATGTGCTGGGCAAGCGCATGATCGCCGAGCACAAACTCAAGAAGGGCGACAAGGTTTTCACCCCTGTCGAGGCTCCGACGGCAACCTATGCCGTGCAGCGCCATGAAGGTGTGCAGAAGGCTCTGACTGAAATCGGCGCCACCAGCGAAGTTCTGGGCACCGGCAACGACCACGCCAAGGCGCTCGACCTGATGACGCAGTATCTGATCGGCCATCCCGATACGGCCGCGGTCATTGGCCTGGGCCAGACGCCCACCAGTCAGGCTGTGCAGTCCATCAAGGACGCCAAGTTGAAAATCCCAGCTGGCGGCTTTGACATCTCGCAAGAGATTCTTGCGCAAGTCAAAACCGGCGAGCTGACGGCGGCTGTCGATCAGCAGCCCTACTCGCAAGGCTTCTATGCCGTCACACAGATCGCCCTCAATCTGAAATACGGTCTGTATCCGTCCGAGATGGATACGGGCGGCGCCGGTCTGGTTGACAAGACCAACTATCAGGCCGCCGTCAAGTGGGCCGGTCCGGTTCGCTGAGCTGAACCTGGTGTAAAACGCTGTTGGTGGGCCGTTGAGACGGCTCACCATTTGGCTGTCTGACCTCGGACGATCATCCCGTCCAGCCGGAGCTGCCCATGGCCGCCAGCCAATCCAACCACATTCGCGACGCGGTCGCCGCGCGCGGCCGCAGGTCACTTGCCAGCAAGTTTGCCGACTGGGTCCGCACGCGACCGGAAGGCGGCATCGCCGTCATGTTCGTCATTGCGCAGACGATTTGCGTGGGCGCCGCGCTGATGTGGCCCGAATCGTTCCGCTATCTGTCCGAAGCCAACGCGGCCGTAACCTTGAAGGCCATCGCCCCCTTGGGCGTCATGGCCCTCGGCGTCGGCATTCTGATGATCGCCGGTGAGTACGATCTGTCGGTGGGCGCGCTTTATTCCTTCCTGTCAATTGTCTGCGCCCACTGGAGCAACTATCTGGGCGGAGACATCGGCGAGGACGGCGGCATCTGGTGGGCACCGTTTGCCGGGCTCGCCCTCGTGCTCATCCTCGGCGCTCTCATTGGCAGCTTTCACGCCATGATAACGCTGCGGTTCGCCATCCCCTCCTTCATCGCCACACTCGGTGGTATGCTGCTTTGGAAAAGCGCCACGCTCTTCTATCACGGCGCGGTTGCGCTTCGCTTCAAGCCATCCGAACCCTTCAAGACGGTTTTCGGCGGCGACATCGGCTTTCTGCACTCTTCGATCATCTGGTTTCTCGTGATGTCCGTGGTGTTCTACTTTCTCTTGCAGCACCACAAACTCGGCAATCATTTCTACGCGGTCGGCGGCAATCGCAATGCGGCGGTCGCTATCGGTATCAATCCGAACCGTACCAAGACGATTGCCTTCGCCATCGCCGGCGCCATGGCGGCGTTCTCTGGCGTGCTGGCCGCGACCCGCGTCGGCTCCATCCAGCCGGGCGGCGGCCTCGGCATGGAGCTGCAGTCGATCGCAGCCTGCGTCATCGGCGGCGCGGCTTTGAACGGCGGGCGCGGCTCGATTCTTGGCATCGTGCTGGGAACGTCGCTGGTTTATACGATCCAGGACGTGCTGTTGCTCATACGCGCGCCGGCCTACTACTTCGATGGTTTTGTCGGCGTGCTGATCGTTATCGCGGTGGTTCTGAACACCACAATCCGCAAGACCAGGGGATAGGGCAATTGTTATGGCGGACACCCTAACCTCGCCAAAGGCCACGGCCGCGATGGACGGCCCGCCGCCAGGCCTGACGCCACTGTTCGAGGCGCGCGAAGTGACGAAACGCTATGGCGCGTTCGTCGCTTTGGACAAGATGAACTTCTATATCGGCCCGAACGAGGTGGTCGGGTTGCTCGGCGACAACGGCGCGGGCAAATCCACGCTAGTCAAGATGATCTCGGGCATCAACCCGCCGACCTCCGGCCAGCTTTACGCCGGCGGCAAGCCCGTAACCTTCAATTCGCGAGCCGACAGCGAAGCGGCCGGCATCGAGACAATCTACCAGGACATCGCGCTGGTCGACCAATTGTCGATCACACGCAACATCTTTATGGGCCGCGAGATCACCAACCGCTTCGGCTTCATGGAGCATAAGAAGATGCAGGAGGTCGCCATCGACATCCTCGGCAGCGCCGTGCAGATTTCCGGCATCGACGATCCCGGCAAGGAAGTCGGTTTTCTGTCAGGCGGCCAGAAACAAGCGGTGGCGATAGCGCGCGCCGTGCATTTCAAGCGCAACATCCTGCTGCTCGACGAGCCGACGTCGGCCCTTTCCGTGCGCGAGACCGAGCACCTGCTCGCCTATGTCCGCGACCTCAAGAAGGACGGTACGTCAAGCGTTCTGGTCACGCACAATCTGTACCATGCCTTTATGGTCTGCGACCGCTTCGTGGTCATGAGCCACGGCGCCAAGGTGTTCGAAGCGGCCAAGACGGACACCACCATCGAAGAGGTCACGGACCACGTCATCCGCACCTGAGCCAAGAGGACACGCCAACATGGCCCTGGATACATTCCCCCGCGACTATTCCCTCACCGGTCCGCTCAATGCCCATGCCGTCGACGCCGGATTGGCGAACGCACAGTGGTACAAGACCGACATTCCGCGCGCGCGCATGAAGGAACTGATGCAGCGCTCGGACGGCCCCGCGACGCGCGACACCATCATCTGGATCGGAGCGCTGATCCTTACCGGCGGTCTCGGCGCCTACTTCTGGGGCAGCTGGTTGGCCGTTCCGTTCTTCTTTGTCTACGGCATCTTGTATATGGGCGGCGGCGATAGCCGCTGGCACGAGTGCGGGCACGGCACCGCCTTCAAGACGCAATGGAAGAACGAGGCCGTCTATCAACTGGGCAGCTTCTTTGTCATGCGCAACCCCACCGTCTGGCGCTGGAGCCACGCCCGGCACCACACCGATACCATCATCGTCGGCCGCGATCCGGAAATCATCCTGATGCGCCCGCCTGAAATCGCCAAGGCGATCCTCAACACCTTCGGAATTCTCGACGTGCCGCAATCACTTTATACCATGCTGTGGCATGCCGCTGGCAATGTGAGCGCCGCCGAACGGGACTTCATCCCCGCCAGCGAACAAGGCAAGCTCGCCACTGTCGCTCGGGTCTGGACGGCGGTCTACGCCGCGACCATCGCGGCCTCGCTATGGATGGGTTCGATTCTGCCATTGATGCTGATCGGCCTGCCGCGCATGTACGGCGCCTGGCATGTGCTCATGACCGGCCTTACCCAGCATATCGGTCTGGCAGAAGATGTGCTGGATCACCGTCTGAATAGCCGGACGGTCTACATGAACCCATTCAGCCGCTTCGTCTATTGGAACATGAACTATCACGTCGAGCATCATATGTTTCCGATGGTGCCGTATCACCGGTTGCCGGACTTGCATAAGGAAATGCTGGCCGATTGCCCAAAACCCTATTCGGGTTTTATTGAGACCTATGCCGAGATCATCCCGACGCTATTGCAGCAAGTTCGCGATCCGCATCACTTCGTCCGGCGCCAGCTTCCTCCTACCGCCAAACCCACACCTCCGATGCCTGTAGCGGCGGCTGGATCGTTGGCTTCGGCCGCTGACTGATTGATTGGCGTTGCAGGACGTCCTGCACGGCCGTCCGTCCCCAGCGAATTGCTGAACACGATTGCGGGCCGGTCCGCCAGTCTGGTCGTCGACCAATGCAAGGTGATGCCGTTAATTCGCGAAAATTTCATGATCCACTTTCCGAAATGCGATTCCGCCAGTTGCGATACTGTTCTAACATAACAGCCAATGAGCAACGCAGGCCACAAGCTGCCCGATCCCTTGCTGAGCCAGGATCCCCTGGATCTCAAGCGCCTACGCTATTTTCTGGCGCTCGCCGACGAAATGCATTTTGGGCGCGCGGCGGACCGTCTCGGCATCGCCCAACCACCGCTATCGCGGCAGATTGCGCGGCTCGAGGCGGACATTGGCGCGCAGCTGATTGACCGCAGCCGCAGCCAGATTCGCCTGACCCAGGCCGGGAAGCTCCTGTCCGAGCGCATGCGTGACCTGATGAAACGCTTGGACGAGTTGCGTGACGAGGTGGCCAAGCTCGGCTCCGGCAAGGCTGGCGTCCTGCACGTCGCTTTTGTCGGGTCGGCCACTCACGGTGTGTTGCCGTCGCTGATCAAGCAGTTCCGCACCCAGCATCCCGACGTCGATCTGCATTTGTCGGCCATGAACAACGCCGCCCTCAAACAGGCCCTCATCCATCGCGAGATCGACATTGCCATCGCGCGGCCATCGATCCAGGACGACGAAATCATCAGCGAATTGCTGCATCAAGAGCCGCTGGTGCTGGCGGTGCCTGACGGTTTTGCCGCTGAACACAAAACGGCGCTGTCCCTTGCGGATATGCGCGACGAGACATTCATTCTTTACCCAGAGTCTCCACGCCCGAGTTTCGCTGATCTTGTGCTGTCGGTGTGCGACCACGCCGGATTCCAACCCGAGCACCCGGTCATGGTCATGGACTACCAGACCGCCATCAGCCTGGTTTCGGTCGGAGTCGGAGTGAGTCTCGTTCCGCAATCGGTCTCAAGCACTCAGAAGCCGGGCGTCGTTTACCGCCCCTATGACGGCTACAATCCTGGTACGGCGCTATCGTTCAACCACCGCATCGACAACCGTTCGCCGCAGCTGTGGAGTTTTGTCGAGGTGGCGCGGCGCATCGCTCGTGGAGCCAAACAGCAGACGAAGCCCTGAGGCTCAGCCACCAGACAGTCGGGCGCAACAGAGGTTGACACTGCCCTGTTACGCCCGGCCGAAGCGTCTAGCCCAGCAGCACCAGCTCCTTGGCGACCGGGATATCCTTGAACAGCGAGTTCTCGACGATGTTGAGTTCGAAGCCATTGCCGGCTTTCGACCACTGGCCACCGACCAGTGGGGTCTTGGCGATGTTCGGCACCGGGCCCTTGGAGAAGTCGATGTTACCAACAACCGAATTGTAAGAGGTGGCCTTCAGCGCATCACGCACTGCGGCCGCATTGAAGGGGTCCTTGGCAGTCTGCAGGGCGTTTATGGCAACCTCGAACAATGAATGCTTGAAGGCCAGCGGCATGGTCCAGGGACGGCCGGTCGTCTTCTCGTATTCGGCGGCGAGTTCGGCCGAGGTCTGCTTGGTGAGGCCCGAATTGAATGGGTGTTTGGGCGACCACCACACCTCGACAGCAAGGCCTGCGCCGCGATCGCCCATGGCGGCGATCGCCTGCGGGAATTCCAAGGCCTTGCCGACCGTCACGATCTTTGGCTTGAAACCCTGCTGGGCGGCCTGGTTCCAGAAGGTGATGAAGGTGGGGGGCGGGATCACGCCGGTGACGATCTCGGCGTTGGCGGCCTTGAAGGCGGCAATCTGGGCCGAGAAGTTGTCGGACATCACGTCGAAACGGCCGGTATCGATAATCTTCTGTCCCGCCTTCTCAGCCGGTCCCGGGAAACCGATCTTGGGATCGCCCCAGGCGTTGCCATCGGCGTCGTTGGGCCAGAGCGCAGCAACCACGCCGTTGGTCTTGCCCTTGCTCCAGATGCTCTGATAGACGGCGATGATATCTTCCAGGCCCCAGAAGAAGTGGTAGGTCCAATTGAACCCCTTCTTGGGATCGCCACCGCGACCGAAGAAATGCGGCTGCCAGGGCGTGTCGTTGGTCAGGCACGGCACTTCGCTGAGCTCAGCCTGGCTCGCCACCGGATTGGTGGTTTCCGGCGTCGACGTGGCCGTGATCAGGTTCACCTGATCGCTGTTGATCAGGTCCTGGGCCACCGTCGAGGCGCGATTGGACGAGGACTGACTGTCCTTGACGATGATCTCGAACGGGAAATTGCGCCCGTCGATCTTCAGCTGACCTCCGGTCGCCTTCATCACCTGATCGAGCACGAACTTGTCGGGCTCGGCGAAGATGGCGATCTGGCCGGTCTGCGGCGTGACGAAGCCGATCTTGATGGTTTTGGCGGCCAGCACCGCCGGCGCCGTGATGACCTCGGTTGCGGCCACGGCAGCGATAGCCGCGCCACTCTTCAAAATAGTACGTCGACTGATGGTCTTTGTCATGATTATAGTCCTCCCTTAGATCTTGTTATCAGGCGGTGGCGCGTTCACGATGGACGTCGGCCGGACGGGCGGCCGCGCTTTCCTTCCGCAGCTGGAAGTCAAAAGTGATCTCGGTGTAGGGATCATTCAGGCCATTAGCGCGGATCTTGGCGGGATCGCTGACCGGCATCGGGTCGGCAACCAGCTCCTTCTTGGTGGCGAAGGCGAAGTCATCGTAGGTGAGCGGATCGTCGGACAGATTGAACTGCGTCGTCAGCTTGCGGTGGCCATCGGCCGAGACGAAGAAATGCACATGCGAGGGGCGCTGCGCGTGGCGGCCGAGCTTGTCGAGCAAGGCATTGGTCGGCCCATCCGGCGGGCAGCCATATCCCTTGGGGACCGTGGTGCGGAATTTGTAACGCCCGTCGGCGCCGGTGCGGATGCGGCGGCGCAGGTTGTACGGCTTTTCGCGGCCAGTGGGATCGAAGTGCGAATAGAAGCCGTCCTTGTTGGCGTGCCAGACATCGACCAGGGCGCCGCCCACGGCAGCGCCCGCGAGGTCGCGCACCACGCCTTCGACCATCAGTACGCGTCCCGAAATGTCGGACCCGTCGTCAAGCCGGGCGAAACCATCTGACAGCGGAGCACCGGCGATGTAGAGCGGCCCCTCGATGGTGCGCGGTGTGCCACCCTTGATGCCGGCGCGCGCCTCGGCGGCGTCCGACAGCACATCCAGGAAATGCTCAAGGCCAAGGCCGGGCACCAGCAGCCCAGCTTCGCCGGATTTGCCGACCGTGGTCAGATACGACACGGCCGCCCATGCCTCGTCCGGCGACACGTCGAAGTCGGACATGGTGTAGAACAGGTCCGACAGGATGCGCTCCATGATGGCTTTCAGGCGCGGATTGCCGCCGGGCTTGTCCATGCCACTGGCGCGGTTGGCGAGCGAGCGGATGTACTCTGGCGAAATCTGGGCTGGATTGACAGTCATGGTCGTTTCTCCCGGTGTTTTTTTAGATGATTGAAGTCAGGCGTCGGTGTCTTTGATCGAGGAGGGATGCCGGCACAGCGGCGTCACCTCGATGGTCATGTATGGAAACAATGGCAGTGAGCTGATGATCTCGTGCAGCTCGGCGATATCGGCGACATCGAACACCGAAACGTTGGCATAGTGCCCGGCGATGCGCCACAGATGGCGCCACTTTCCCTGCCGTTGCAGCTCTAGCGCCCGGGCCTTTTCGGTCGCCTTCAGTCGCTCGAACTCGGCTTGGTCGCCGCCGAGCGGGGGTTTGACGGTCATCTTCACATGGAACAGCATGGTCAGTCCTCAAGCGATACTTTTTTGGCGCGTGGGCGCTGCTGGCGGCGCAATCGTCTTTGCGCGATCGCGCCGGTAGTGAGCGAGCTTGTCCTCATCAAGCGCCACGCCAAGCCCGGGCTGTCGCGGCAGGATGAGTGAAAAATCCTTATACTGAGGGCGCTCGGTAACGACATCGTCGGCGAGCAGCAGTGGACCGAACAACTCGGTGCCAAAGGCCAGCGGCTGCGGCAGCGTCGCGAACAGATGCGCCGAGGCGATGCTGCCAATGGCGCCCTCAAGCATGGTGCCGCCATAGAGCGAGATGCCCGCCGCCGCCGCTACGGCAGCCACGGCTGCGGCACCCGACAGCCCGCCGCTCTTGGCGATCTTCAGTACAAAGACATCGCAGGCGCGCGTGCTGGCCAAGTCGAAGGCGTCGGACGGCGTGGAGACGGCCTCATCCGCCATGAGAGGCACACGAAAACGCCGGCTCAGCCTGCGCAGCGCCGCGTGATCGTGGCGCGCCACTGGCTGCTCGATCAGATCCACTCCGGCAGCCTCGAACGCGGCTATCGCACGCCGGGCCGAATGCTCGTCCCAGGCCTGATTGGCATCGATGCGCACGCTGGCACGGTCACCGAGCGCCATCTTGATTGCCGCCACCCGGCGGATGTCGGCATCGAGATCGCCCGTCCCGACCTTGATCTTGAAGAAGCGATGCCGCCGCTGTTCCAGCACGCGCTCGGCTTCCGCGATGTCCTTGTCGGCATCGCCCGTCGCCAGTCCCCAGCCGACTTCGAGCGACGCCGTCTGCGCCCCCCCGAACAGATCCGAGACCGGGACGCCCAGAACCTTGCCCTTGATATCGAGCAGCGCGGTTTCGATGGCCGATTTGGCCAAACGGTTGCCAACAATGTGCCGATCGAGCAGCGCCATGGCCGCATTGACGGCGCACGGATCGAGACCGATCAGCAGCGGCGCCGCGTAGTGGTCGATGGTGAGTTTCGTGCTTTCCGGGCTCTCCTCGCCATAAGACAGCCCGCCGATCGTGGTTGCCTCGCCAAGCCCCTCGATGCCGTCGTCGGTACGCACGCGCAGGATCACGAGAGTCTGCGCCATGACCGTCTGGCGCGCCAGTTTGTGCGCCCGAATGGTCGGCAGATCGACAAGGATGGCTTCGATTTGGTCGATCTTCACGGGAGGTGGAGGTCCGGTTGTAGTGCCAGCTTCAAGCCCACTCTTGCACTGCCGTTCGCGATATCCAAGATCAGCTGGGGTAAGGCCTGATACCTTTGTGCAGAGGGCGCGCGCAGTCAGGTTGCCCCAGCCGCGATACCGATGAGAATTCGTGGAAACGCGCACCACGACCATGACACAGCGCAAACAATACTAGGAGTGAGAAAATGTAAAGGCTTGCCTTAGTTGCTATCATGGCCGGGTTTTGCGGCGCAGCGTCTGCCGAAGATTTCAAGATGCCGGAGCGCAAGACACAAGCGACCCCAGAGGCGGTTCTCGCCGAGCATATCGATGCGCTCAATCATTGCGATCTGAACCGGATCATGGCGCAGTATCCCGACGACGGCACTTTCATTCTGCCTGGCGGCGTTTGGATGGAAGGCCGCAATGAGGTCGTGAAGCTGTTCCTCGGCTTCTGCAAGGATCGCAAGGATGGCGGCCTCAAGGGCGCCACGTTCATCACCGAATACAGCAAGAAGAGCGGCGATACGATCAACTTGTCCTGGCGCATGGAAGCGCCGTACCTGAAAGAGCCCTACAAAGGCTCGGACGCCTATGTGACCAAGGATGGCCTGATGCACGTGCAGGTCACGACGTTCAAAGTCGCAGACATGAAGTTCAAAGACTAGTACTGCTGGGTGACATCTCAGCCAATCGCCACAGGCGTTGCTATTTCCTGTGAGCATGTGGCGGCAGTTCAATCTATTCAACCTCGTCACCGGCTGAGGCGGTTTGTAAGAACCACCTCTTCCCGCATAATACAGCGCAAAAAATGAATCACATGATCAAGCGCCACGGCGAACACATCGTCACCGATAAGGTATGCTTTGGTATGTAAAGCAACGATAGTGTTGGTATGTTCGACCAAAGCAGCGCTGGCAACTCGACGCAGATCAATCTGATTGGTGCAGGGCGGCGACGTCGGCTATTTCGTCGGTCGTCATGCCCCCTTTTCGGCCATGGCAGCAGGGAAGACAAGCTAAGCTCCAGCCGCCGCTGTCAGGCGACGCCGAGCTTCCCGCGCGCTCCGTCGCGGGGTGCCGAGAGTTCCTCGGGCGTCATAAACTCGGCCAGATCCGCCGCTTCGTAGAACGGCCGAACTTCGATCTCGCTCTTGCCCGGCATGTGGGGGAGCGGCGGCCACGAATACACCAGCCTTGACCAGTTCCTCAGTGAACCGGTCCATCGCCGCGAACGCCTCGGTCGTGGGGGGCTCGCCCTTTTCGCTGGCCTCAGTGGCTTTCCCGAACACCACAACACGCATCGTCTTTCTCCTAGTTTGATCTCGCCCCTTTCGGCGTCTCATTTGGACGACGAACGAGCTTGGCGGAAATCGACACGGTCCTGCAATTTTTTTCGACGCTCGAAGCGCGCGCCAGGAACGGCCGCTTTTCGGTTCAGGGATCCGAATGGCGCGATGGCCGCCATCGCCGGTGCAACGCACGCTGCCGGTTGGCCGCGCTCGCAAGCTGGCCAGGACGGACGGGACACAGTAGTGCTTGAGCGGCATGGACCTTGCACGTCCGGCCTGAGTTGCAGAAGCTCGCATCCGCGAGGATAGGATCATGGCGAAAAGCAAAATCGGTTTGGCGTTGGGCGGCGGCGTGGCGCGGGGCTGGGCCCATATCGGCGTGCTGCGGGCGCTGGAAAAGGCCGGCATCCGCCCCGATATCGTGGTCGGCACCAGCATGGGGGCGGTGGCCGGCGGTTGCTATGTCGGCGGCAAGATCGACCAGTTGGAAGCTTTTGCGCGCGGCCTGACGCGGAGAAAAGTGTTCGGGCTGCTCGATTTCAACCTGTCGGGCACCGGCCTGATTTCGGGCGACAAACTGAACGACCTGTTGCGGTTGAATTTCGGCCAGCAGCAGATCGAAACCATGAATCGCAAATTCGTGGCGGTTGCGACCGAGATCGGCACCGGGCACGAGGTGTGGCTGTCGCATGGGCCGCTGGTTGAGGCCATGCGGGCGTCCTACGCGCTGCCGGGGATTTTCCGCCCCGTAAAACTTGGCGGGCGTTGGCTGTTTGACGGTGCGATCGTCAATCCGGTGCCGGTGTCCGTCTGCCGGGCGATGGGCGCCGATGTGGTGATCGCCGTGCACCTCCAGCACGAAGCCTACGGCAAGGGGACGGTGTTGACCGGTGACTGGGAGAGCGACGACGACCCTATGCCGACGCCTCCCGTAGCGGCCGAAAGGGCAAAGGGCGGCGGCGCATTGCGCTTGCTGCATCGACAGTTCTTCGGCGACGGCGGCGACAGTCCAGGCATTTCCACCGTCATGCTGGAAGCCTTCAACATCACGCAGGACCGCATCGCCCGCTCGCGCTTGGCCGGCGATCCGCCCGACTACACCATCACACCCCGTCTGGGCGGCTTCGGCGTGTTCGACTTCCACCGCGCCGACGCTCTGATCGAACAGGGCCGGCTAGCTACTGAGCGAGTGTTGGCGGACATCCGGCAAGGCGTGTCGGCCGCGGCTTAAATCCGTGTACGCGGCTGAAAGCCACGCTTGCGTTTCGCTGCGCGACGCGGCCATCTGGAGACATGCTTAACACGTCGCGCCTCGTGCCCCTGGTGGTCGCCGCCGGTCTGTTCATGGAGAACATGGACCAGACCGTGATCGCCACCAGCTTGCCGGCCATGGCGCTGGATCTGGGGACGGATCCGGTCACGCTGAAACTGGCGTTCACATCCTATCTGCTCAGTCTCGCCGTCTTCATCCCGATCAGCGGCTGGGCTGCCGACCGTTTTGGCGCGCGCATTATTTTTCAGGCGGCGATGGCCGTGTTCACGCTTGGCTCGATCGGCTGCGGCTTCTCGCACAGCCTGCTGCAGCTGATCGGCTTCCGCATGCTGCAGGGCGTGGGCGGGGCCATGATGGTGCCAGTGGCGCGCCTCATCATCCTGCGCCTGGTGCCGCGGCACGAGATGCTGCAGGCCATGACCTATCTGACGGTTCCGGCCTTGATCGGCCCCGTCATTGGCCCGCCGCTGGGCGGCTTCATCACCACCTATTACCACTGGCGCTGGATTTTCTGGATCAACGTGCCGGTGTGCTTGCTCGGCTTGGCGCTGGCCTATTGGCTGCTACCGGAAGTGCGCGAGGAACAGCCGGAAGGGTTTGATTGGGGCGGCTTCGCGCTATCGGGGATCGGGCTCAGCGCTCTGCTGTTCGGCATCACGCTGATCGGCCGGGCGTCGCTGTCGCCGGGTTGGCCGCTTGGCATGCTCGCGCTCGGAACGGTGTTGTCGGTGATCTATGTGCGGCGCGCCAGGACGATCGAGCGTCCGATCCTGGATTTACGCTTGTTGGCTGATCCCAGCTTCCATTCTGGCGTTGTCGGCGGCGCGCTGTTTCGCATCGGCATCGGAGCGCTGCCGTTTCTGCTGCCGCTGCTGCTGCAGCTGGGCTTCGGCATGACGCCCTTCGGCGCTGGCTCTTTGACCTTCGCCGCGGCCGCCGGGGCGCTGCTGATGAAAACCACCGCGCATCCGATCTTGCGCCGCTTCGGCTTCCGCCCGGTGCTGATGTGGAACGGCCTGATCAGCGCCATTCTCATGGCCGCGACCGCACTGCTTAGCATCCAAACACCACATCTCGCCATCATGGCGCTGTTTCTCACCGGCGGCTTCCTGCGCTCGCTGCAGTTTACCGCCCTCAACGCCATCACCTTCGCCGACCTTCCAGCGGAAAACGCGAGCGCCGCCACCACGTTGGCCAGCGTCACGCAACAGCTTTCAAGTTCCATCGGCGTCGCCTTGGCCGCCCTGGTGATTGAAGGTTCCGAGGCTTTGCGAGGCACGCTGAGCCTGGACGTTTGGGACTTGAGCGCCGCCTTCGTGGCGTTATCGGTGGTCGCAGCCACGTCGGTGCCGGTGCACGCGCGCATGCCCGCCTCGGCCGGACGCGATTTGGTCGCCGGTCCTTCCGCGAGCTGACCGTCACACGTAAGCGCTTGCGAATCGTCACTTTCGTGAAAATAGCGCTTGCGGAACATTGCGCGAACACCTATGGTTCGTTCACTTTTTGTGCAAGACGCGCGTCCCACACCACTCCTGATTGCCGCGGCGATCACTTCAGACCCAACGAGGGAGCCACGCATGCTCACCGCCAAGCAGAGGGATCTGCTGCTGTTCATACATGAACGGCTTACCGCCACGGGCGTTCCGCCGTCGTTCGACGAGATGAAGGACGCGCTGGAACTGAAGTCCAAATCCGGCATCCATCGGCTGATCATGGCGCTGGAGGAGCGCGGATTTATCCGCCGCATGCCGCACCGGGCCAGGGCGCTCGAGGTGGTGAAGCTGCCGGATTCGGTGAGTGGTCCAAAACCGGCCGAGATGTCGTCGGCGCCCGCGCAACGCCCATTCACGCCGAGCGTGGTGCAAGGCCGGTCGGCGCCGGCGCCAAAACTGTCGGATTATCGCGGCGCGGTCTCGGTGCCGGTGATGGGACGCATCGCGGCCGGCGTGCCGATCGAGGCGATCCAGAACCACGCCTACGACATAGAGGTGCCGCCCGACATGGTGATGGGCGGCGAGCATTTCGCACTCGAGGTGAAAGGCGACTCAATGATCAACGCCGGCATCCTGGAAGACGATGTGGTGATCATCAAGCGTGGCAATACCGCTGGCAGCGGCGACATTGTGGTGGCGCTGGTGATGGGTGAGGAAGCGACGCTGAAACGGTTGCGGCGCAAGGGCGCGTCGATAGCGCTTGAGGCGGCCAATCCGGCCTACGAGACGCGCATTTTCGGCCCCGATCAGGTCGATGTTCAGGGCACGCTGGTGGGGCTGATCCGGCGCTACTGAGCTAGGCTGGCGACGGCTTCGGGCGGGGATGGCGGCGGCGACTTTTTGTGTTTTGTGGTGGCCGGCTTGGCCTTTTTCGTGGGTTTTGCTGCGCCGCCACCGTTGTTCGATCTGTATAAGCCGTGTTGCCAGCCCGGAGTCGCGAAATCCTCGACCTGCGAGCGCGCCGAGGCCAGCTGTGACGCCAGCGCCCAAGGCCGATCGCCGCGACCTGATGCGACCGTATCGATAACGGGCCGCCCGCCGGTGAAGCGGATGGCGTGGGCGCCGCCGACCCTGAGATCGCGCGCGTCAAGCACCAGCGCCGGGCCGATGCATGGCGCCGGCTGCCGGTAGCGCAGGATGACGACGGCCGCGTTCGCGCAGTCGTCGGCAAGCGAAGCCGGCGCGTCCGATATGGCCAGCACCCTGCCGCGGACCAGCGCTGTGCAGCCAAGGCCATCGCAGCGAAAACCCTCGCCGGTTCGCAGCACCGCGGCGTCGCGGCCGTCAGCGTCGGCCTGCAGCCATTGCGACAGATCGAAAGCCCCGCCCTTACCGGGCAGGGCGGACAATTCGCCCGACCCCAGACGGATCGCGACCGGCGTGCCCTCGCGCCCGATCAGAATATCGGCCGCTTGGCCGCGCACCGCCAACAACATCCCGATCCCGACCAAAATCAGCCCGAGATAGCGCCACGTCTGTCGCCACAGGCAAAGCCAAGCTGCTCCCAGCGTGATGGCGCCAAGAGCGTACACGGACATTTGTGGCACCAGCACCACCGCGCCCGGCAATGCGCTCACCCAGCGCGCGATGGCCATCATGAGCCCGACGCATTGGTCCACCAGCAGCAACGGCCATGCCTCCAGCCCGAACGGCATCGCCGCCAGAACCACGGCCACCAGCGGCATGATGACGAGATTGAACAACGGTTCGGCTAGAATGTTGGCCAGAATGCCGTAGACCGGCAGCCGATGGAACGTGAACAGAGAGTAAGGCGCCACCGCCAGCGTAGCGATGGTGGTCGCCGCGAAGGTCTCGCGCAGGATGCGACCAAACAGCCCCACTCCCCAGCCCGTCCAAGCCCAGGCGCCGGCGCTTGCCTTGGGCATGCGCCGCGCCGACGCTCCGCCCGCTTGCGCACTCGGCCGCGCCCAGTCCCCTGCCCACTCGTAGGCGGCCATCAGCGCCACCACAGCCGAAAACGACATTTGGAAACTAGGGTCCAGAATGGTCTCGGGCTCCGGCAGCATCAGGCATAGTGCTGCGATGGCGAGATTGCGCATTGAGAGGCCCGGCCGGTCCAGAAGCACGGCGAGCAGAGCCACCGCCACCATCACATAGGCCCGGCAGGTGGCGCTGCCCGCCCCCGACATCACGACGTAAACAGTCGCCCCCGCCAGTCCCGCCGCGGTCGCCAGCTTCTTGACCGGCCAGCGCAGCGCGACGTGCGGGAACGCCGCCAGCACCCCGCGCGTCAGCCCGAAAAACGCGCCGGCCATGATGGTGATCTGCAGGCCGGAAATGGCCAGGATGTGCGACAGTCCGCTATCGCGCAGCGCATCGGACATGTCGGGCGGGATGCTCTTTGCGCCCGTGACCAGCGCGTCGGTCATCAGCCCGCTCTGCCCCGGCAGCGCCGTGGTGATGCGTAGGCTGATCTCTTCGCGCAGCCGCTCGAAAGTTGTCTTCACCCGGGTCCAGACCGGCATGCCGGCCAGAGCCGCATCCGGTGACGGCCGCCCCACACTGAAGCCGACCCCGCCGACCCCCGCAAACCAAGCCTGGCGGGCGAAATCGTAACCGTTCGGCTCGGCGGGAGCAGGCGGCGGCTGCAGCATGGCCCGCACGATCAGCGCATCGCCCGCCAGCACGCCGCTGTTGCCGAATTTTGACGTCACCCGCACTCGGATCGGCGTCTCCTCGCGCGCCAGCCCCTCAATGCTCGCAACCCGGATGGTCAGCCGCACGCCCTTTTCGGCGCGCCGCTCAACCACCTCCACCCAACCGTGAACCGTCTGTATGCGCTTGGAAAACGCCACTATCGGCCCGCGCACCCACTCCACGCGCAGCTTGGCGGCGGCGAACCCCAGGGCGGCGCACAGTAACGCTCCGGTCAGCGCCAGCGCCAAGACACCAGTGCGCGGCGCGGCGAGTTTCAGCCCGCAGGCGGCCAGCAATGGCGCGAGGGCGAACACCCAGAGAGGCTCAATTGGCGCGGCAAAATAGAGCCCGATCCCGACCCCGACAAACACCGGCACCCAGAGAAACCAGCGGTCCTGCTCTGTGGCGAGCAAGCCGGCGACATTCAGCACACCGACCGAGCGGCGCGCCAGCCGACGCCAGGCCACCGCCGGTTTGACGCTGGTCGCGCCGGCGAGCCACAACTCGGCCCGTGCACTCAATACGCCCATGGCCTACTGGCCTTACTCATCCGGGCTGCCCATGCTAGAGCACGCCCAGTACGCAACGGTTACACCTATGACACGACCCGCCAAACGCGGCGCAGTCTCAGAAAGCCTTTGATATGACAGACAAAACCAATCCTCAGGTCGTCACGCGCTTTGCCCCCTCGCCCACCGGCTACCTCCATATCGGCGGCGCCCGGACGGCGCTGTTCAACTGGCTTTACGCCCGCGGCCGCGGCGGCAAATTCCTGCTCCGCATCGAAGACACCGACCGCGAGCGCTCGACGGACGCCGCCGTCGCGGCCATCCTCGATGGGCTCAAGTGGCTCGGGCTCACCTGGGATGGCGAGCCCATCTTTCAGTATGCGCGGGCAAAACGGCACCAGGAGATTGCCCAGGCGCTTTTGGACGCTGGACATGCTTACAGGTGCTACTGTACGCCCGCCGAGCTGGAGAAGATGCGGGAGAAGGCCAAGAGCCTGAACCAGCCGCAGGTCTATGATGGGACCTGGCGCGATCGCCCAGCCTCCGACGCCCCTGCGGGCCAAAAACCGGCCATCCGTTTCAAGTCGCCGCGCACCGGCGAAACCGTGATCGAGGATCAGGTGCAAGGCCGCGTGGTGTTCCAGAACGAAAACCTGGACGACCTCATCATCCTGCGCAGCGACGGCAACCCAACTTACAATCTGTCCGTGGTCGTTGATGATCACGACATGGGCGTGACGCACATCATCCGCGGCGACGACCATCTCACCAACGCCGCGCGGCAGTCGCAGATCTACGCCGCCATGGGCTGGGACCGGCCGACCTTTGCACATATTCCGCTGATCCACGGGCCGGACGGGACCAAGCTTTCCAAACGGCATGGCGCGCTCGGCGTCGAGGCCTATCGCGACTTGGGATATATCACGCCGGCCTTGCGCAACTATCTGGTGCGGCTTGGTTGGTCGCATGGCGACGACGAGTTCATGAGCACGGCGCAGATGACCGAGTGGTTCGATCTTCCCGCCATCGGGCGCGGTCCCGCGCGCATGGATTTCAAAAAGATGGCCAACGTCAACGGCCACTACATGCGTGAGACGTCGTCGGACGATCTAATGACGGCGCTGCGCGAGATGGTCGCTCATGCACCAGATTTTCAGGAGTGGGGCAAGCGGCGCACGGAGGCCGATTGGGCCCGGCTGCGAGCGGCGCTGCCGGGATTGAAGGAGCGAGCCGATACGCTGGTGAAGCTGATCGAAAGCGCGGAGTATCTGTTCGCGCAGCGCCCACTCACCGTTGAGCCGGATGCCCAAAAGCACGTCGATGGCGACGGCAAGGCCGCGCTGAAAGGCGTGCTCGGCGTATTGACCGCCGCCAACGACTGGGAGGCCTCTGCGCTGGAGGCGGCCGTCAAGGCGTATGCGGATAGTGCGGGCCTGAAACTCGGCAAGCTCGCCCAGCCCCTGCGCGTCGCGCTGACCGGAAAGACCACCAGTCCGGGCATTTTCGACGTGCTGGCGAGTTTGGGACGAGAGGAGTCGCTGGCCCGGCTGAGGGACGTGGTGTCGTAGGGCGCAATAGGCGCTTTTTCTTCGCGCCGTATTGCGCCGCAGGTGATGCGGCGAATCTCCAACGGTGCGAATTGCGCAACTGTGTTTCTGGACACTCCGACGTCGGCGCAATACGGCGCGAAGAAAAAGCGCCTATTGCGCCCTACGCGTCTTCTCGCGCCAGACTATCACCACCACGAACAGCGCCATGACCAGCGCCGTCAGATAGGGAAAGCCGTCCGGGCCAAAGGTCTGCATGGCCCACCCCGTGAGCAGCGCCCCCAACAACGCGCCAAAACCCCACATGCTGGCGATGGCCGCGGTGCCGGTAACCAGGTCCGGCCCGGTGAAGCGCTCGCCCACTTCCGAGAGCGCCATGGTGTAGATGCCGGCCGACGAGGACCCGATGATGATCAGTATAAGCCATTGCATCGGAGTGCCGATGACGGTTGGCAAAAGAGCTGTAAACACGGCCGTTACGGCGACGCAGCCGGTCATGACGGCGCGCTTGGGCAGGAGGTCGCCCAGCCAACCGATAGGAAATTGCAGCGCCACGTTGCCCAGCACCAGGATGGTCAAGGTAAGCGCCGCGGTCTCCTGAGTAAGGCCCCGTCGCAGCGCGTAGACCGGCAAAAATCCGAGGCACGCGGCATCGAACAGGGCGAACACCACGACCGACAACAGCAACACCGGCGCGCGCCGGAACAGGCCGAACATTGAGGCGGGCTTGCCTTCGTCCGCGCCGTGCGCCGGAGCGGACGCCGGCACCGAGAACACCGGCAAGGTCGCGGCCAGGAGCACCGCCGCGCCGATCCCGAACGGCATGAAACCCTCGATGCCCGTAACAGCGATGAGTGCGGGACCGAGGCCGAAACTTGCGGCCAGAATGCTGGAGTAGATCGCGATCACGCGCGTGCGATACTCACCGTCCGCCGACTGAACAATCCAGGCTTCGCTGATGGAAAACAGTGTGGAAACTGCCATTCCTTGAATAATCCGCAACAGGAACCAGCCCCACACGATCGGCACCAGCGGATAGATCAGCACAATGACGGCTGCAACGGTCGCCGCCACCAGCAGCACACGCTTGGCCCCGTAGGCCCGCGTCAAGGGTGGAACAATCAGCCCAGAGAGCAAAATCCCCATCGGCTGCATCGCTGTGTTGAAACCGATCATAGCCGGGCTCATGCCGGCCTTCTCCATGATCAGCGACAGCAGCGGAAACATTTCGCCCAGCGCAAATCCGAACACGGTGACAGACGCCACCGCCGCCAGCAGCGTGTGCCAGCGGCGGCGCTCAGCCTCGACGGCGCGTGCGGTTTCGCCCGATGAATCGACCATAATTTACGCTTTGGCTGCGGGTCGGGCAGGCAGGTCGATATAGCCTCTCAACTGCGTGAGGCGCAGGCACCAGGCCGCCACGGACGGATAACTGTCGATGTTGATTTCGGCCTGCCCGATAAGCCCCGCATACGGATAGCAGGCGATGTCAGCGACGGTCGGATGATCGGCGGCAAGCCACTGCCGGCCGGCAAGGCTCTTTTCCAGATGCGCCAGCGTACCGCGCGCCTTCTCCTGAACCTCGGCCAGACTGCCAGGACGCAGACCAATCGCAACCGCGCGCGCGAGAGCCAAAGTGTTGAGAATCTCGTTGCCAGCGTAGGCCAGCCAGCGCTGGACCTCAGCCATAGTTGCTGCATCAGCAGGATACCACGTACGCGCCGCATCATATTTGGCTGCGAGGTAAACCAGCACGGCGCCGCTATCGCGAATGAGTGTTCCGTTATCGTCCAATACCGGCACGTGGTGCAGCGGATTAACGGCCAGGAACCACGGCTCCAGCTGTTCCTTCTTTGACAGATCCACCGTTTGCTTGGTGTATTCCAGCCCCAGCAGAGACAACATCAGTCGCGCCTTGTAGCAATTTCCGCTACGCTCCATGTCATACAGCTTCAGCATGGCTTAACTTTCTCTTGGTTAACGATCTGTCGGCGATGCATCAGTTGATGCTGACGGGACAGTGGGTTCGGCCCCCGGTTTAGGTCCTTCAATCAGCGAAAATCGCTTGGCAAACGAGCGAAATGTGATCAAAAATCGCATGTAAAAACGAGTAAAAATGACGTAAAAATGCGAAAAACGAAGTCTTTGGGAAAATGCCACAGCGTCAGACAACTTGAAGTACAAAAGGGGATCTCGATAGCGTCTCGTTCGCTTTTTGATCCACCAGATAGGTCCGCGCGACTGTCACCGCCACACCGGCCGCGGCGTCGAACAGGATCATGTGCATGAAGAACACCATGGCGGGTTGCAGCACCACGGGATTGTTCGTGTACAGCATGGGCCAGTCCATCCAGTTAGGCGCAAAGGTCGTCCCCAGACCATAGCCGCAGGCGTTCATCCGGAGGTCCTTCATGCCGGCGGCGTCGCACACTTTGGCGTGGGCGTCGAACACACTGCCGACGGTCTGGCCGGGGCGCAATTGTTCTTCACACGCGCTGAGCGCTTCGAGCGCCACCTTGTGCATCTCGACCTGTCGCGCTGGCGGCTTGCCCAGCACCAAAGTCCGCATCATCGCTGCGTGATAGTGCCGATAGGTTCCCGCCCATTCCAACGTGAGCTGATCGTTTGACGCCAGGTGGCGCCGGCCGGAGGCATAGCGGCAGAGCAGCGCTACCGGCCCCGAGCCGACGATGAAAGGATTGGCTGGCTCATCTCCGTCCCCGCGCAGGATGGCGGCGTGCATCGCGGCGGAAATATCGCCATCGAACGCGCCCGGCTTCACGAGGGCCACCGCCGCATCATAGGCGTCGTCGGCCAGCGCGGCGGCGCGGCGCACATAGGCGATCTCGGCCGGACTCTTGATCAACCGCAGCCGGCTCACCAAAAGGGAAGAATCCGTCTGGTTGCAGAACCCGTCCAGCGCCGCGTCCAGCCGCTTGCCGTTGGCCGCCGTCAATCCGTAAGCCTCATATTCGACGCCGAGCCGTTTGCCCTTGCAGCCGTGCTCTTCCAGGATCGCTCGCAACTCCAGCGCCGGGTTCGCCCTGTCCCGATCCCGCCAGATGCGCACATCCTCGATGTCGGAAGTTAACTCCGCCTGCAGACGGTCCGGTGCGCGGGTCAGTAGAGTGCGCGTTGCTCCGTCAGCGGAGAGATAGAGGCACTGGAAGAAGACAAAGCCGAAGGTGTCGTAGCCGGTCAGGTAGTACATCGACTCCTGCCGGAACATGAGCAGGCCATCGAGTCCCTCTTGTTGCATCAACGCGCAAGCGCGGGCGCGGCGTTCGAAAAATTCCGATTTGGCGAAATGGAGGGGCATGGCGGATCCTGGAGGGCTGCGGACCCAAGTCAGGACGATGGCCGTCCGGAAGTCAATGGCGGCACGGTTCTTGCTCAGGAGACACCATAGCCACTCCACCCCGCGAGCCCGCCATGATCGCCAGCACCCTCCGCTTCCTCGACGCCGCCGCCAACAAGATGGTGTTTGGCGTGGTTGGCGGTTGGGCCGTCTGCATCGTGATGGTCGGCGTCTACACCGTGAAGTCGTCGCTCGGCATCGACCTGTTTGATGGCCCGTCGTTCCTGCACGATTTTTATTTGGGGTGAGGCGGGGCTAACGCCACCGCCACCAGGCCACGACCGCGACCGCCGCCAAGAGCCACAGCGCCCGCCGCCCCCACTGACCCTGCCGGCTTTGCGCCTCCGCCAGCTGCCGCACGGTCTCGGCATCCAGCCGCAACCCATCCCGTGCCATGCCGGCAAACGCATCGGCGGCGCGCTCGGCGTTCAGCAGCACCAGCGGCAGATCGGCAGCAAACTGCCCGAGCTGACCCGCCCCCGCGCCGGCCTCCTTCAACCGTCCTTCCATGCCGAGCGCCTTTTCCATCCAGTCCTTCACCACCGGCTCGGCGGCGGTCCAGATATTCAGCGTCGGATCAAGCGTGCGGGCGACGCCTTCAACGACGACCATGGTCTTCTGCAGCAGGATCAATTCGGGGCGCGTCTGCATATCGAACACATCCGTATACGCAAAAAGTTGCCCCAACAGGTGGCCCATGGAAATGTCTTCGGCCGGCTTGCCCATCAGCGGCTCGCCGATGGCGCGCAAGGCCTGCGCGAACACGGCCACCGATTGCGTCTCTGGCACGTAGCCGGCGGCGAAATGGGCTTCGGCGGCGCGGCGGTAATCCTTGGTGACGAACCCCAGCAGGATCTCAGCCAGAAACCGGCGCTCCTTGCCCGACAGCCGCCCCATGATGCCGAAGTCCACGGCGACGATATTGCCTGCAGCGTCCACGAACAGATTGCCCTGGTGCATGTCGGCGTGGAAAAAGCCGTCGCGCATGGCGTGGCGCAGGAAATGCCGAATAAGATCCTCGCCGATCTGCTTGGGATCAAAGCCCGCAGCCACCAGCGCGGGGCGGTCGGCGATGCCGAGGCCATCGATCCATTCGATCGTCAGCACCTCCTTGCCAGTGCGCTGCCAGTCGATCGTCGGCACACGGAAGCCAGCGTCGTCCTTGATGTTGTTGGCCATCTCCGAGATGGCGGCGGCTTCCATGCGAAGGTCCGTCTCGATCGTCATGGAGCGGTCGAGCGTGCGCACCACCTCGGTTGGCTTCAGGCGGCGCAGCGGCGGATGCCAGTATTCGGCCAGGCCGGCGCCGTAGTAGAAACTGCCCATGTCGGCGGCAAAGCGCGCTTCGATGCCCGGGCGCAGCACTTTCACGGCCACGTCGCGGCGCGTCCCATCCGGATCGAGCACCACGCCCTTGTGCACCTGCGCCACCGAGGCGGCGGCCACCGGCGGGCCGATCTCGGCGAACATCTCGTCCACCGGCTTTCCGAGGGTCGTCGCGATGATGGCGCGCGCCGCCTTGAGCGGGAACGGCGGCATGCGGTCCTGCAGGCTCTTCAGCTCGCCCGCGAGTTTTTGCCCCACCAAATCGGGACGAGCGGCCAGGAATTGGCCCGCTTTGATGTAGGACGGACCAAGCCGGGTCAGCGCGGCAGCCAACGCCGTCTGCCCCTTGGGCAGCCCGCGGGACGAAAACCATCGGAACGGCGCAGTCCCCCATTGCGCCAGTTTGAGCGCGAACGGCACCGGCATGCCCGGCGGCACAAAGCGCACGCCGAACTCGGCGAAAACCAGACCTGCTCTGGCGAGGCGGGATAGATTCGAAATGGCATTAGACATCGGCGGGGCATGCCCTATTGCGGCCGCCCGCGCAATGCGGCGCGCGTCCCTAGAGAGACCTTTGAAGGATTGTTGACGTACCGAACGTTTGTCATCCCGGCGTGGGCCCATAGGCGCTAAGATAAGGGCGCGCTTACTTTTTTTACCTCTCCCCCTTCTTCGGGGGAGAGGAGACCGCGTCGCGCAGCCGACCTTTGGGAGGCAAGAGCCACGCGGTCGGTGAGGGGCAGCGGCTTGCTCGGACCCGCTCGCCACAGCCAAGGAGCCAGTGGCTGCCCCTCATCCGGCCCTGATTCCTCGCGCTTTGCGCTCGGGGGCCACCTTCTCCCCTTGAAGTAGGGGGAGAAGCAAAGTCGCGCCGTTCTTACTCTAGCGCCAACGGACCTTCGCCGGGATGACGAAGTCTACGGCTGACTGTAACTGTTTCAGAGGTCTCCTAGAGGAGGATCGTGTGATCGACGAAGTGGATCTTTTCGATGCCGATCAGGGTATCGACGGACTCGCCGCCCGTCAGCGCCGTTACCGTGACTTGGTTTCCGACGTGCGCAATCTTGTAGTTGGCTTCCACGCCTGAATAATTGGCGATGTCGGCGCCGACGCCGCCATTCAGCAGGTCTTTGCCGTTGCCGCCGGTCAGGCTGTCGGCGCCCGCTCCGCCGAGCAGCGTATCGTTGCCGCCGCCGCCGTTCAGCAGATCAGCGCCGCCCCCGCCGGTCAGCGCGTTGGCATAGCCGTTACCGTAGAGCGCATCCTTGCCTGCCCCGCCGACGCCATTCTCAATCCTGGCGCCGAACGCGATGGCGATGTTGTTGACCATGCCGCCAGCATCCGAATAGGCGCCCTGCCGCAAGTCGAGCCTGGCCGCATCCTTGCAGCCCGACAGGTCAATGGTGTCGTTGCCGGCTCCATCCCAGATGGTCAGGACCGGACTGATATTCTTAGTGAAATCGAATACAGCGCGATCTGCCGTGGAATGAAATCCGTAGACGGTGTCGCCCGAACGCGTGGTCATATCCGCGCCATACATCTTCTGCGCCGTGGCGATGTCGTGCACCATGGGCGTGGACGGATAATGCCAGACGCCGTCCTTGCCCTTCCAACTGGTGGCGCTGCCATCGTCATTGCCGTCGAAATAGGACATGACGGTGTAGCGCTCAGTGTCCTGAGCATAAAGCGCATCAAGGGCGTAGTCGCCAGAGCCGTTGTAGGGGCCGGGATGGTCGAGGCCGAGCGCGTGGCCGATCTCGTGCAGGTAGGTCAGAAAGCCGTATTGGCCGGCCTGGACCTTGGCCAAGCTGTTGTGCGAGGCCCAGGAGGAATCCAGCCAGACATTCGCCGTATCGAGCGAGAACGTCGCGCCATTGCCGGAAGACGACGTTGTGCCGGTGTAGGTGCCGCCGCCAGTGGCCGTGGAATAGGCGAAGGCGATTTTTCCGCCCGATGCGGTTTCCGTCAGCTTGAGGCCGATCACATCGTCCCACAGGCCGAAGGCGGTCGAGGCCTGCGCCTTCATCGCCGCCGAGAGGGCGACGAAACCAGCCGATTCGCTGCTGGTGTCAGGGGCGCTGTCGGGAATCGAGAATGTGACGCTGGCGGACGACCACTTGGTCCCGCTGTCGATCTGCGCCTCGATCTGAGGCAGCGTATAGACCGGTTTCGCCACGACAACTCACCAAGCGGAACGCCATCAGCCGCCTGCCACGGGGCGGCAAGGAGTGAGAGTGCGGGCCGATTGGCTAATGGAAGGTTGCTGACGGGGGTGGGCGCGTCCATAGCGTGATCAAGACCTTAATCGGCATGCTGCTTTGATACGGCGCGCACGCTCCACGAGCCGAACGAGCGTAAACCGGAGCGTAAACCGGGGACAGTATACCTATTTCTTCACACCTCTTGAACGTTGGTTGGGTCGTCGAAGAAATAGGTATACTGTCCCCGGTTTACGCTCATTCGCGATGGATCGGCTTGGCGCCCGGTGTCAGGAACTTGTTGCGCTTGGAGCCGCGCCATCGCTAGAGAGCAGGGACTCGATCAGCAACAAGTGCCTGACACCAACGCTGACCGTACATCCGCCAAGAGGCCGCCCATGCCCACCACGTTCCCCACGCCCGCAGATGCCCGAACGCGGCTGATGGCCATCATCCGCGCGCGCTCGTTCCAGTCGGGCGGCGCGTATAAGCTCGCCTCGGGTCGCATCTCCGATATGTATTTCAACATGAAGCCGACCATGCTCGATCCCGAGGCGGCGTACCTCACGGCCTCGCTGATGATCGATGCGCTGGCGGACGAGCCGACCGACTATGTCGGCGGGCTGGAGATGGGCGCGGTGCCGCTGGTGACGTCGATCGCAGCCGTGAGCTTTTTGCGCGGACATCCCCGGCGCGCCCTGTTCGTGCGCAAGGCGGCCAAAGAGCATGGCACACAAAGCCTGATCGAGGGCCTGGCCAAGGATGAGACGGTGGCCGGCAAGCATGTGGCCGTGATCGAGGACGTCACGACCACGGGCGGATCGTCGCTGAAGGCGGTGGCGGTGTTGCGTGAGGCCGGGGCGACGGTGCGCACGGTGCTGACGCTGCTGGACCGTGAGGAAGGGGCGGAGCCGGCGTTTGCGGCTGCTGGCGTGCGGTTGCTGAGCCTGCTGAAGGCGGGTGATTTCCGGAGCTAGAGCCGACTGGGGACACAAAACTCAATACCTGCCTGCACCAATCTCGACCCATTGTCTTGCGGGAGATCGAATGCGAGCAGCGTAGGGGAGCGCAGCAGCGCGCCCGGCGTGCCGCACCCGACGGACTTTCGTTGTGGCGCGCCGGGCGCACTGCTGTGCCCCCCTACCATTGACCGATGAGTCAGGACGAACGTCTTTTGGAAATATTCGGCCCGTGCGGACGAAATTGTCACGGCGGCCGGGGGCCGAATTAAGTAGTGTGATCCCGAACCTTCCGACCTCGACCCCAACTTCAGCTGAGACCCGCACCATGCCGCAATTCTTCGATTCCCCCGCAACCTACGGCCTGATCTTCCTGATCGCGGTGGTCAGCGGCTACGCCTTCACGGTCGACATCAACATCAACAACAAGCTCGACCTCGATATCGGGCGGATCTTGAATCAGAAGCAGTACTACCGGATTTTCACCTCCGGCCTCATTCATGCCGACCCCGTGCATCTCCTGTTCAACATGGTCACGCTCTACTTCTTCGGGCCCTTTGTTGAGTACGCGCTAGGACTCGTGCCGTTCCTGATCCTGTATTTCGGCAGTGAACTGGCGGCCAACGGCCTGACGCTCTATCTGAAGCGGCACGTCAACGGCTATTCCTCGCTCGGCGCATCCGGCGCCATCTGCGGCGTGGTGCTGTCATCGTGCCTGTTTGCGCCCTTCAACAAAATCTATGTGATGATGTTCCCGATCGGCATCCCAGCCTTCATCTACGGCATCTGCTACATCGGCTATTCGATGTTCCAGGTGGGCAGCGATGTGCGGGACGGCACGGCGCATGAGGCGCATCTGGGCGGCGCGCTGGCCGGGCTGGTGCTGACGGTGCTGTTCGAGCCGCGGGTGATCGGGAGCTTTCTGAGGCATTTTGGGGTGTGAAGGGGGTTTCTTATTCCTGCGATGAGTTTAAGATCGAACGGATCGGTTATGTTGGCATGCGTTGGTCAAATCGCGTTCGAACGCCGAAGGCGCTACAAATGATGCTCAGAAAGACTGAATAACAAACCCACATTGCAGTCCACCTGCGTGCCGTTACTTGGCTTCCGGTTAGTTACGACTGGTTTTGCATCGCATGGCCTGAGTAAACTAGGTGGAACCATGACTTTAGTATTTTGGTTGCTGGGACCGTTACTTGGACTTGCGTCAGCATTCCTGTCTATTTTTCTTGCAGACCTTGATTTTTCCGATTTGAAGTCCTACGTTGGAATTCTGAGCAGTCTATATTTTGTTGCCGTTTCCGTATCCGCGGTGGCATGCGCGGAAGCCTTTGAACTGGCTTTTACCTTGGAGCCACGACTTAAGAACGATAGGATCGGTGTGGCCATAGGAATTGGCTTCACACTTAACATAATCTTCTTTATGATCCTGGTGTCCATGTACTCAAAAAGTATATCCCGTTTCACTCAGGGCCATTCGCCAGTAGGATATTTTGATATTGCACTGCCAATTTTTCTTATTGTGATAGCACTTGGCATCGGCATCCTATTCAAGATTGCCCTTGAAAGATCGAGAACGTAATCATGTTAATGGAAACCAGCACGTCACTGATCGCAATTTCAATCGGCCTGGCGGCGATGCTTGCGGGCGCAATAATCTCGTGGTCACTGAACAGTTTTTTCAAGAACAATAGCCAGGCGAAAACGAAAATTCTGTTCGAAGGTAAAGAGTACGAAATTGACGCCGCCCGACTGGATTCACTCATCCATTCGGTTAAGAGACTGTAATTTCAGTAGAATACCCCGAGTCTTGAACCAGTTCGTTTGCCCCTGACGCCACCCTACTCCAGCGCCATCAAGCTCGCCTTATCCGTCAGCACATACATGCGCCCATCGGCCACCACCGGCGAGATGAAGATCGGTTCGCCCAGTTCGCGCTGCGCCGTCACCTGACCCGTGGCTGGATCGACGCCTGCCAGCCCGCCCTTGCTCGACGTCAGCCACAGCCGTCCGCCGGCCAGCACCGGACCGTTCCAGACCTTTGCGCTCCCCGGCAGTTTCATCGCCCAGCGCGTCTCGCCCGTCGTGCGCTTCAGCGCCACCAGGCGACCGGTGGTGTCGACCACATAGATCGCGTCGCCCGCCACCCAGGGCATCTCGATGCCGCCGACGTTCATCGACCAGGCGCGCGCGCCCGACTCCGCGTTGCTCGCGATCATGCGGCCGGAGCGGCTGGCGGCGTAGACGAAGCCGCCGTTGGCCACGGGGCTCGCCGGATCGCTAAGGCCGGCGGCAGTGGAGGTGGCTTTGGCGCCGTTGACATTCTCGGTCCAGACCGGCTGGCCGCTGTCGACCTTCAAGGCAACCAGTTCGCCCGACGTAAAGGGGATGATCACCTGATCGCCAGCGACGGCGGGGCGGGTGTTGGAGAGCACGGCCGCCGACTGTTGCGGCGACCCATTGAACGTCCACAGCACGCCGCCATCGGCGACCGCGAGGCAGACCACCTGGCCGTCGGTGTTGGTCGCGAACACGCGCCCGTCCGCCACGGTCGGCGCGGAATGGATCGGGGCGCCGATCTTGCGCTCCCAGAGTTTTGCGCCTGAGCCCGCGTCCAGCGCCACGATGGTGCCAAAACCGGTGGCGACGAAAATGCGCCCGCCCTCGGCTGCGATGCCGCCGCCAAACGCTTTGGTGGCGACAGCGCCCTCCGGAGCGGTGTTGACGCTCCAGGCTTTCGCCCCGCCAGCTTCGGCGAAAGCGCTGACCTGGTTCGCGGCGTCCTGTACGTAGACGCGGCCTTGATGCACGATGGGCGGGGAGACGATGCGAGCCAGCGCGCTTGAGGCCGTCCCCACCGATTGTGTCCAGACAGTTCGCAACTGCCCCGGCAGCGCCAAATGCCCCGGCGCATTGCTGGGCGTGCCGCCCGGCGTGGCCCACTCCGACGTCTGATAGGCCGGCGGAATCACGATCGATCCGGTCGCCTGCTCCATATGGCTGGTGACCTGGTCCTCGCTGGTCAGCACCGCCATGCGCTTTCCGGGCAGCGGCGTCTTGGCGATATTGAACGGGTTCAGGTCCGCGAGTTTCGGCAACGAAAAGCCGCCCGAATCTTCGTCATCGGTAGCTGAAGCGCAGCCCGCTAGCAGCGAAACGCAGACGACCCCAACGATAAATGGGGACAGTTTACCTATGTCACTGACAGAGCGCCGGAGACGCGCCAGCATCGATGAAATAGGTAAACTGTCCCCATTTATCGTCAAGCGAGTGGCGGCCATGTCGGTCCCTTCAATTCGTTTTGGTCGCCGGCGGCGTTGCCGGCGCGGCGGCATCTACACCTGGCGCCTTCACGGTCTGCGCCAGAATGAGCTGCCGCATCACTTCGGCCATCTGCCCAATCCCGCCACGGCTGTCCTTGTCGTTCAGGATCAGCGAGAACTGATCCTCGGCTTCCGTCAGTTTTCCGGCCTTGTAGGCGGCCAGCCCCAACAACTGGCGGGCCGATTGCCGCCACACGCCGTCGGGCTTAGCCAGATCGTTGAGCCGATTCTGCATTTCGGTAAAGTCCGCAGTGTCCAGTCTCAACTGCGCAGCCTGGATGCGGGCGAATCCCCTCAAATTGGCGTCCGCGCCGCTGGCCGCAATGGCCTCATAGCGGGCGAGCGCCCCGTCCCCCTTGCCAGCATCAGCGTCAAGTGCGGCAAGACGGAGGCCGGCGAGGGCGGGATAGGCGCCCGCGCCCGATTGCGCGATGGTCTGGAGCGCTTTGGCCGCATCGTCCTTCTTGCCGTCGCGCAAGAGACTGATGGCGCTCTCGAATTGCGCGCCGACGGTCGCTGCTTCCTGCGCCTGACGCCATTGCCAGGTTTTGTAGCCGGCGACCACCAGGATGATGGCCGCTGCGGCCACCAGGATGTAGTTGCGATACTGACTCCAGAGCTTTTCGACCTGCTCACGGCGCAGCTCTTCGTCGACCTCGCGGACGATATCGGTATTGGACATGACGGCGGGGCCTCTTTGCCTGTGCGTAATGGGCCGCGCGGAAGGTCAGCGCAGCCCGATGGGTTGGCGTGTTGATAGCGCGAGTGCGGGCGGCGGGGAAGGGGACATGATGTTCAGGTTCGGCCGAAAACGGTCGCAAGACTGAACACAAGCGGTTGTGCCGAACCTGAACTTCGTGTCCCCGGTGTTCGTTGCAAGACCGGGGACACGATGCTCATCGTCGGCGAGAGGTCGGAGGTTCATTTCGACGGCCGGAGATGGCCGACAATGAACATCATGTCCCCGACGGCTCGTCACTGCTCGGTGGCGGCGGAACGACATCATTCCCGGCCGGCTGATCGCCGCCGAAGGGTGCATCCGGGGCGCCGAATTCGCGTTGGGCGCCGTCGTGCCGGGGCCGGCGGCGGCGGGCGCGCGGGGCGCGCGCTTCGGGAGACGCCGCAGCCTCGTCAACGCTTGGCTCCACCGCCTCAATCACCGGTCGGGGCGCTTCGAACGTGCTCGGTTGTTCGCCGTGGCCGTTGATCGGACGCGGCTGTTCGACCGGCCGTGGCTCAAAGGTGCGCGGCTCGTTGCTGCGGACATCGCCTCCGGCCTCAGCCGGACGGGCATCCTGATTACGGTTGTCCTGGTTCCGATTGTCGTTACCGCGGTTGTCGTTGCCCCGATTGTCGAAGTTGCGATTGTCGCGGTTGCGGTTGTCAAAACCGCGATTCTGGTAGCCGCGATCATTGCGGTCGGCGCCTTGAACGCGCGGCTCAAAATGCCGTGGTTCGCGCGGCTGGCGGTTGTCGAACGCGCGCGGCTCGTAGGGGCGGTTGTCGCGCTGGCGATTTTGGCCGTTGTCGCGATCCCGGAACCGTTGTTGATCGCGGTCGCGCTGACCTTGATAGCCTTGTGAGCGCGGTTGTTCCTGGGCTGGCGGCTCAAACGCGGCGGGTTGCTCATTGGACCCGCTTGGGCCCGAGCCATTGTCGCCCGTCTGGTCGCCATCGCCGTCGTCGCCATCATCGTCGTCGTAGGACTCGCCCGGCAGCAGGTCGCCGTCATGGCGCGCCACGCGCTGGCCGGCGCCGTTGGCGGCCCCCGGCGAATCCAACTGAGCCGCCATGATGATGCGGTTGTAATGCTCGGCGTGTTGCAGATAATTCTCGCCAAGCACCAGATCGCCAGAGCCGATGGCGTCGCGCGCCAGCGTCATGTATTTCTCGGCGATGTGCTGGGCGGTGCCGCGGATTTTCACATCCGGTCCGGACGATTCAAAGCTGCGCGATAGCGGGTTGGAGCCCTTGCGGCTCCCACTGCTGCGGCCACGGCCACGGCGGTTTTGCTGCTGCTGTCCCTGCCTCATAAGGCTCCCATTCATAACTGCTAGAGAAAATGAAGTGATTTCAATTGGATATCGTTCCGCGGCCGCTGGATCGAACCGTTTTGGAGGTCTCTGCCGGGCCTGACGCTGAGTCAAATTTTCGACGCGGCCACGCTATGGAGCAATCGCTTGCCCCGTCCCGAAAACCGCAACGACAGACACGACCCTTGGTTTATCCAGCTCTCGATCAACATCGATGCGAAAACGGACGGCGCGGGTATTCGCCATCTGTCATGGGTGACTGACGCATCAGTCGCATCCCAACTTCGTTCCGCTCACACAACTCACATTCATCGAGAGGTTTGGACGTCTGAATGCCGAGGAGCCTGACGGTAACTGCCCGTACTGCTCTGGACGCCTGCCTTCCTGGCAAACGCTTACTCGACATCACGTTGATCCGATG
>JANMVX010000268.1:0-14888 GCA_031393505.1 Hyphomicrobiaceae bacterium
AAATTAACGGGGCAGCCGACCTTTTGGGAGGCACGCGCCACGGGTTCGGTGAGGGGCAGCCGCTGGCCCCGGCCCTGGTGAGACCTGCACGGCGCACGCGGCTGCCCCTCATCCGGCCGTCATCCTCGGCTTCGCCTCGGCGGCCACCTTCTCCCCCTGAAGAAGGGGGAGAAGGGGGAGAAGGGAAGATCAGGCTGCGCCGCTTGCGTCACAGCCGCGGATCGACCGGATCGCTCTCCAGCGCCAGCACGCCGAACACGGCCTCGTGCACGCGCCGCAGCGGCTCGCGGGCCATGAAGCGGACGAGCGCCTCTTCGCCCAATAGAAATTCGCGGATGGCGAGCGAGCGTTTCTTGCCGAGGCCGCGCGAGCGCAGGCGCTCGAGGTTGCCGGGGGCGTCGTAGTCGGGGCCGTAGATGAGGCGCAGGTACTCCGGGCCACGGCATTTGACGGCGGGCTGCACCAGGCCTTTTGGGCCGCGCGTGACGAAAGCGCGCGGTTTCACCACCATGCCTTCGCCGCCCTTCGCGGTCAGCTCCGTCCACCACTCAATGGCGCGGGTGACGCTGGCCGCATCGGCGAGGTCCACCAGATGATGCGTGGTCGCCATCAGGATCGGGGCGCCAGCTGAGGCCACGCGCGCCAGTTCCTGCATGTGCCACAGGTGGTCCTTGTCCAGGTGCAGCGCGGCTTCGGTCGCCAGCAGATGGAACGGCGCGATGCGGTAGTCGGCGAGCGCGTGCACGGGCCAGCAATAGCGGCGGTAGGCGTCCTGGTAGCGGGCGACGCGGGTTTGGCGCGCACACATGAGGTCGAGCAGCGGGGCGGCGGCGGGATCGCGCGCAGCGGCCAACGTCAGCGCCTCGACGGCATGGCCGAGCCCGGCTGCGGCGGCGGCGCCCGTCGCGGCATACTGCTCCTGGATCAGGGACTGCGCCTTGGCCGACCAGGGCATGATCTCGGCGTCGAGCAGCGCCCAGCCGGTGTTGTGGCGCGCCCAGAAGCCGGCCTCGTCCATGGCGCCACGAATATGCGCCAGCAGACCATCCGCTGTCGTCTGATCAGTGTAGAACGGGCGGCCGGTCCGCGTGAAGATGGCGCCAGTCTCGCCCTTCGCGACGCCGAAGCGCTTCAGCGCCACCCCCTCATCGCGGCACACGATCAGCAAAGCCCGCGAACCCATGTGCTTTTCTTCCACCACCACCTCGGCGACGCCTTCGCTGCGGAAATAGTCGAAGGCCTCGTCGGGGTGCTCCAACAGGCCCGCGCGGCGCGAGGTGGCCGGGGGCGACATGGTGGGCGGCAGGTGGATGAGCCATTTCGGGTTGACGGCGTAGCGCGCCATGACTTCGAGCGCGGCGGCGGAATGCGCGGCGTCGATGGTGAAGGTGCGGCCGGCCGCCGTTGAGATGATCCGCTTGCCGAGCACCAGCGACAGATCGAGCAGGTCGTCGTTCGCCTGCTGCGCGCTGAGGGTGGTCACGGCGCCCGGATATTGCGCGCCGAGCGGCCGGGTCGGCTCCCTATAGACGCGGGCGGCCGGGACGGAGACCAGGTCGCGCTCGGGCCAACGCAGTGCCGTGAGCTTGCCGCCGAAGCAGCAGCCGGTGTCGATGCAGAGGGTGCGGTTCAGCCATTCGGGCTCCAGCACTGTCGTATGACCATAGACAATGGTCGTCTCGCCACGGTAATCGGCGGCCCAGTTGTGGCGCACCGGCAGGCCGAAGTCGTCCGTCTCGCCCGTGGTTTCGCCGTAGAGGCAGAACTCGCGCACCGCGCCCGACGAGCGGCCGATCATTTCGGCGCGGATGCCGGCATGGGCGATCGCGAGCTTGCCGCCGTCGAGCCAGAGGTGGCTGACCAGCTTGTCGAGGAAGGCTCTGACGTCGCGTTTGAAGGCCGGCGACTCCTGCTCAATCTGCGCGGCGGTTTCAATGAGGCCGTGCGAGAGTTTCACATTGCGGCCGTTCAACCAGCGCTCGAACTTGACGTCGTGATTGCCGGGCACGGCGATGGCGTCGCCGGCGGCGACCAGGCTCATGACGATGCGGAGAACGTCCGGCGAGCGCGGGCCGCGATCGACCAGGTCGCCGACGAACGCAGCGCGGCGGCCGGTTGGAGGGATGACGTGGCAGCGACGGCCCACCGACACGTCATCGTACCAGGAGACCAGGTAGCCCAGCTTGATCAGCAGCAGTTCCAACTCGTCCGCACAGCCGTGCACATCGCCGATGATATCGAACGGCCCGGTGAGATGGCGCGCGTCGGTCCATAGCCGCGTGCGCGTGATGTCAACCGCATCGATGGCCTCGACCGAGCGCAATTCGTGGACGTAGCGAAACCCCTCTTTGTCTAGCTTGCGCAAATTGCGCCGTAGGCTGGCCGTCTGGTTGCGGATGACATTGGGGCCGAACTGGCGATCGGGCCGCGCGCGGTTGCGCTCATGGCAGATGTCCTCGCCGGGATTGAGCACGATGGCGACCGAGAGCGCGTGAAAGCGCTTGGCGATGGCGACCAGCTTGGCGCGATCCTCCAGCCGCACGTTCGTTGCGTCGATGACCGTCAACTTGCGCCGCTTCAGGCGGGTTTCGGCAAGAAAGTGCACCAGCGCGAAGGCGTCGCTGGTGGCTTCAAGACTGTTCTCGTCGTCGTCCACCAGCCCTCGGCAGGCGTCCGACGAGATCACCTCGGTCGGCTTGAAATGTTTGCGCGCAAAGGTGGATTTGCCCGAGCCCGACGATCCGATCAGCAGCACGAGGCAGAAATCGGGGATGGTGATTTTCATGCCGCCCCCCGCGTAAAGACCGCCATCTGCGAGGGCCCGCCGAGGTCGGGATCGATGTCGCCGAGGGGTTCGATGCGGGCCTGGTAACCGAACCGCGCGCATACCGACTCGACCCAGGCGGAAAATTCTTTACGCGTCCATTCGAAGCGGTGATCGGGATGGCGCAGCTTGCCCGCCGGCAACCCCTCGAACGTTACGTTGTACTCTCGGTTCGGCGTCGTAATGACCACGCAGCCCGGCCGGCAGCACTCAAACACCACCCGCTCCAGGGCCGGCAACCGGTCGGGATCGACGTGCTCGATGACTTCGACCAGGGCGGCCGCGTCGTAACCGATCAGCCGGTCATCGCGATAAGTGAGCGCGCCCTGCAGCAGTTTTATGCGCGCGCGTTGATGCTCGGGAAGCGTCTCCAAGCGCAGCCGCCGGGCGGCGATTCCGAGATCGCGCAGGCCGACATCGATGCCGACAATCTCCGTAAACTGACGTTCGACCAGCAGGCGTTTCAGGAGTTTGCCGCTGCCACAGCCAAGATCGAGCACGCGGGTCGCGCCGGAGTTTTTCAGTTCGGCGGCGACGGCATCCAGGCGCACCTCATGCAGCCTGAGGGGGTGCTCCAGCCGACGTTCGGCGGCTTCCCTTGGCGAGGCGACCACGCCGTCGTCGTCGGGTGCGGCAGTCTCGGCCTCATCCTCGCTAACCCCATCGGAAATCTCGGCCAGGCGCGCAATCGCTTCGCTGGCAAGCGCCCTGCTGCGGCGCAAGTACCGCGTGGCGATAAGATCTCGCGCTGGATGCGCGGGCAGCCAGGCGCCGCCTTTGTCCAACAGTTTTTCGACTTCCGCCGCGCCGATGAAATAGTGCTTCTTGTTGTCCAGCACCGGGATCAGCACGTAGAGATGCGTCAGAAGGTCGGCGAGCCGGCAGGTCGTGGCGAGTCGCAACGTGACATAGGGACTGGCGCCCCAGTCTGGCGAGCGATCATCGAGTTGTATGGTCTCGACTCCGACCGTGTACCCCAGCGGCTCGAACAGCGCCCGGACCAGTTCCGCCCCGCCGCGTGCCGGCAGCGGCGAGACGACGGCCTCCAGCGGAAGCGCCGTCCCGACAAGGTCAGGCCGTTCGGCGCAGCGCCCGCCCAGCGCGGTCCGCAGAGTTTTGGCGATCGCCACCGACAGAAAGGACGACGCTGCATAGGGCCGGTCGTTCACATATTGGTCGAGCAGGCCGCCCTGGCCCTCGCCCCGACCCCGGATCAGCGCCACCGGGTCGACGTCCAGGATCAGCGCCAGAGTGCAGCGCTCGTCGCTGGCTTCAGGATAGACCAGATGCGCACTTCCAAAGGCCAGCTCCAGCGCGAACGGCCGGTTGGGATTCTTGTGCAGCAGATAGCCAAGGTCCGTCGCCGGCTGATGCGTCGTGGATATGGATAGGAACATGCGGGCGGGATCACCGTGTCACGTCGAAGGGGGGGAGCGGGCGCTGGCCCTATGAGGTCAAAGTTTGACTTGTAAAGCATCGGGGCACAAGCCCGGCGTGCTGCTCTGATTGTCGGACGTGTTGCCGCGAGCCCAGCTGCGGCATGGGGGCCGTTTTGCCGAACTTACAAAAGCGTATAGTCCATGTCAGAGCCGAGCAAAAGATTTGGGGCAACTTGGCGAAACACTGTCTTTTGCTATAACTGTTTGGACTGATTGGCGCGTTTGCGGACGCAGCACAGGGAACTCGAGCATGTCTCAATTTGGACTGCGCGCCACACTGGCGGCGCTGGCGTTGCTCGCCATGCCGGGCTTTGCGCTTGCCGAGTTGGACGTGAAGCACCTCAAACTCGTCCGCGCGGCTGCAACCGGCCTGCGTCAGGCGGTCGCCACAGCCGAGCGCGACTTGAAGGGCAAGGCCTATGCGGCCACGTCCTCATTCAATGGCGATGTGGTGCTTTACACCGTCAAGCTCGTGGTGGCCGACAAACCGGTCGCCGCGACCATCGACGCCAAAACCGGAAAAATCACGGGCTCAGCCGCCATCACAGGCGAGAACGCGGCGACGCTGAAGGAGTTCGCCAAAATCAAGGGCACGCTGCTGGCCGCGATCCGCGCCGCCGAGACCACCGCCAAGGGCAAGACGTTCGAGGCCGCCTTCAAGCGCATGGGCAACAAGGTGCTGTTCGACATCGAAGCGGCGGCGCGCGACGACGCCGAAAAAGAAGTCTTCATCGACGCCGTATCGGGCAAGATCCGCAAGGTGATCGACAAGTCGGCCGATCCGTCTCCGGCCGCCGCCACCCAAGGCGCCGCCGCCGAGCCGGCGCAGTGAGAAATCTGGGCGAGGGCATGGCATGCGCATCCTGCTGATCGAAGATGATCGTCAGACCTCGGCCTATATCGCCAAAGGGCTGACCGAGGATGGCCATGTCGTCGATAGCCTCGATGATGGCCGCGACGGTCTTTGGCAGGCGACCCGCGAGACCTACGATCTGGTGATCGTTGATCGCATGCTGCCGGGACTGGATGGCATGGCGCTGGTGAAAACCATCCGAGGCGCTGGCTCAAAGGTGCCGATCCTGATGCTGACGTCGATGGGCGGCGTCGATGACCGCGTTGATGGCCTGGAAGCGGGCGCCGACGATTACGTGGTCAAGCCTTTCGCCTTTTCCGAACTGCAGGCGCGCGTCAACGCCCTCGGGCGGCGTCCGCCGATGCGCGCCGAGGAAACGGTGTTGAAGTCCGGCGATCTTGAAATGGAGCTGATCAGCCGCGTGGTCCGCCGCGCTGGCCAGGTCATTGATCTGCAACCGCGCGAGTTCCGGCTGTTGGAAGTGCTGCTGCGCAACAAGGGGCGCATCGTGACACGCACCATGCTGTTGGAGCGCGTCTGGGATTTCCATTTCGATCCCAAAACCAGCGTGGTCGAAACGCATATTTCTAGGCTTCGAACCAAGGTCGACAAGCCCTTCGAGAAAGAACTGATCCAGACTGTCCGGGGCACGGGCTACACCATCAATGACGCTCGCTGAGCTGACGCGGAGCACCGCTTTCCGGCTTGCCGCCACCTTCGCAGCCCTGTTCGCCGCCAGCGTCCTCACCCTCTTCACGTTCTTGTATTTCCAGGCCGGGCGTGATCTTGAGGCTCGGCTGGGAACGCGCTTGCAGAACACCCGCGCCGAATTCCAACTGGTGCACCAGCGTGACGGCTTCAACGAACTTGCCGGATTGGTCGCCGACGATACGGCTGTCACCAGTTCCAACGATGCGATCTTTCTGCTGCGTGGCTCGGAGAGCGACTATATCGCCGGCAATCTCAAGTCGGCCCCACAGTTCACCGATATGCGCTGGATCGATGGTTCGCAGCTGCAAGGCGTCGCGGGGGCGGGGCCCAACGACCAGCGCTACCTCGCCCTCTGGTTTCCGCTGCCCGGCGACGGCACGCTGTTGGTCGGCTACAGTGACCGCGAGATCAAGCACACGCGCGCGGTGCTGCTGGACACACTGCTCTATGGTCTCGCTGGCACGGTGTTGCTGGCCATCGGCGCTGGCGTGTTCCTGGGTCAGCGCGCGCAAAAACAGATTGATCGTGTCGGCAGCACGCTGACAGCCATCAAGCGCGGCACGCTCGGAGCGCGCGTGCCGCTCGCGGGGTCGGGTGGCGATATCGAAACCGTCAGCCGGCAGATCAACGACACGCTGGATCAGCTGGAGCGGCTGTTCCACAGTTTGAACCATTCGGCGGCGGATATTGCGCACGATCTGAAAACGCCGATCGGCCGGCTGAAGCAACGCCTGGAGACATTGCGCGCCAGCCCCGGCACGATCGCGGACAATGAACCGCTGATCGACACCACGATCGACGAGGTCGATCAGATCGTGGCGACCTTCGAGGCCTTGCTCAGCATCACCCAGCTGGAGGCTGGTGCGCGAAAAGCCCGCTTCAAGCAGGTCGATTTGCAGTCCATCGCCGCCAATGTCGTCGAGCCCTATGAGGCAGTGGCGGAAGACGCCGGCATGACGCTGGTGTTGCAGATCGACGTCAGGCGCGCGCCGCTACTGCACGGAGACTCCGATCTGCTCAGCCAACTGCTGGTCAATCTGATCGAAAACGCCATCCGCCATTGCCCGTCAGGAACGCAGGTCATCGTGGCCGTGACCGACCGGCTCTCGGGGCCGGTCCTCACCGTATCGGACAACGGCCCGGGGATCCCCGCCGGTGAGCGCGAGAATGTCTTTCGGCGGCTTTATCGACTTGAAAAGAGCCGCACCAAGCCCGGCAGCGGCCTGGGTCTGGCTATGGTCAAAGCCATCGCCGATCTGCACGCCGCGGCAATCGAGTTGGCGGACAATAGGCCCGGCGTGCGGGTCGAAATTGCGTTCCGAACCGATGTATCGGCGCCAACCGCCCGCGATCCTTAACAAGAAGCAATGTCGTCTCCATCTTGGCGCAAGGCCGGATGCTGCACTTATGCCGACAGACGCCGCGATGCCGACCCCCCGGACCAGCGGCGACAACAGCTTCATGAGCGGAGACGAGATGATGACGAACACCAAAGGCGCCTCGACCTGGACCAAACGTCTGCTGACCGGAGTAAGCGTGCTCGCTCTGACGGCGGCGCTTGGCGTTGGCGTTGGCGCCGGCAGCCTCAGCTTCCCGACGGCTGCATCCGCCGACACGGCCATTGAAATGACCGCCCCGGTCCAGGGCGGCCCCGACTTCGCCGATCTGGTCGAGAAAGTGCGCCCCGCCGTGGTCTCCGTGCGGGTAAAGATCCAGGAGAATGGCGGCGACCTCGCCCAGAACTTTGGCGACGGTTTTGGCGATCAGTCCAGCCCCGACGGCCAGGATCCCTTCAAGGGCACGCCGTTCGAGAAGTTCTTCAAGAAATTCGGCAAGAAAGGTGATCCCAAGGAGGGCAACAAGGGCCATGGGCCAATGGCGCAGGCCCAGGGCTCGGGCTTCTTCATTTCCTCGGACGGCTACATCGTCACCAACAACCACGTCGTCGACAACGCTGTCGAAGTTGAAGTGCTGACCGATGACGACAAGACGATGACCGCCAAGGTGATCGGCGTCGATCCCAAGACCGACCTCGCCCTGATCAAGGTCGACACCAAGGACCACGGCTACCTCAAGCTGTCCAAGACCAAGCCGCGCATCGGCGAATGGGTCGTTGCGGTTGGCAATCCTTTTGGGCTCGCCAGCACGGTCACGGCCGGCATCGTCTCGGCCATGGGCCGCGACATCGGCTCGGGTCCCTACGACGACTTCATCCAGATCGATGCGCCCGTGAACAAGGGCAACTCGGGCGGCCCGACCTTCAACCTCAAGGGCGAAGTGATCGGCGTTAACACGGCCATCTTCTCGCCCTCGGGCGGCTCGGTCGGCATCGCGTTCGACATTCCCTCGACCACGGTGGCCGCGATCATCCCGCAGTTGCAAGCGGGCGGCAAAGTTTCCCGCGCCTGGCTGGGCGTGCAGATTCAGCCGGTGACGCAGGACATCGCCGACTCGATCGGCCTCAAAGTGGCCAAGGGCGCCCTGATCGCTCAGCCGCAGACCGACAGCCCCGGCGCCAACGCTGGCCTGAAGGCTGGCGACGTCATCACCGCCGTGGATGGCAATGAAGTAGCGGATGCCCGCGACCTCGCCCGCAAGATCGGCGGCATGAAGCCGGGCTCCGCCGCCAAATTGACGGTGTTCCGCGACGGCAAAACCGACATGATCGACCTCACGCTCGGCGAGTTGAAGGACGGCAAGATCGAGAAGGCCTCGGTCAAACCCGACAAGGGCGAACAGCTCGGCTCGCTCGGCCTCGAAGTGATGCCGGCCGGCAGCGTCGATGGCGCGGGCAGCGAGGGCGTCGCGATCACCAGCGTCGATGCGGGCGGCAAGGGCGCGGACCTGGGCTTCGCCACCGGCGACGTGATCGTCAAGGTCGGCGGCAAGACCATCAACTCGTCGAACGAGCTGAAAACCGCCATGGAGGACCTCAAGTCCTCCGGCAAGAAGAGCGCGCTCTTCCTGGTCAAGCGCAACGACGAGCAGCGCTTCGTGCTGGTGCCGGTTGCGGCTGGCTGAGCGGACACGAAATTGATGCCCCGGGGCGGTTGATCGCTTTGGCCCCCCTCACGGTCTTGAAGTCCCGAGCATCATAGAAACGGGTCGGTGTGCTGCGCACCGGCCCGTTTTGCTGTTTGGGGGGATGCACAAAACAAGATGCGCTCACGGATCGATTTGCGGTAATGTTGCCGGCCTATTAGCCTCGTCGTCTGCGCCTTGAAATTGATCCGCAACTAGCGTATATGAATATGAAGACTTGGAAATTCACGGACCTGACGTCACTCGACTTGGCAGTCGACGAAAGTGACGGAGATGTCTTGACCATCCAGATTGGCACGCCCAGCGGCGAGGTCAAGATGATGGCTGAGATCGCGTTTGACGAGCGCACTTTGGTTGTGAGGGGACTGCATATTCATAGCTCCGGTGGACCACTCACCGTGGGGATCGCCAATCTGCGCGTCCTTGTCCAGTTCGTGCTTGAAAGGATCGATTGCGATGAAGCCCGAATTGAAGGCGCGATTAGAACGACTGGGGCCAATCCGGGACGTCGTCCGCGTGGCCTCAGGTTCACCCGCAAATCTGATCCTCCGCTTGCAGACTGATCTGCGGGCGACCAGAACCATCGACGCCATCCAAGCACTTGCCTATCGCGGAATGTCTCTTCTAAAGGCCAAGCGCGCAATCGAAGCCGTGATTGAGTTAGGCGAAGCGGTCGTGCACGTCCCAACCGTCGAGGACATGGCGGTCTTGGCGCAAGCCTTGCGGGCGTCTGGGTTCACAGCAGTTTTGATCTCCGATGAACTGGTTGACGTGAAATCCGTCCGCACCCGTCTTGACATGACTCAAGAGCAGTTCGCCCTGCGCTTCGGCCTCGACATCGATGCGGTGCAGAACTGGGAGCAGGGCCGTTGCCGGCCGGACCGCGCCACCGCCAGCTATCTGCGTGTCATCGACCGCGCGCCGGAAATGGCGGCGGCGGCGCTTGAGACCGCGATCGGTTAGATTTTGCGCGCACTCATGCGGGGAGGGCTGCGAATGGCGACCTCAATATTCCTGGGATTGCGCCAGCCTGATGGCTCGCGCATCGATCTTGTTGCGTCGGCTGGCCTCATCGCGTCCATTGATCCTGCAGGCGCCCAAGCGCCGCCCGCCGGCGCGACCCTCCACGATTGCCGCGGCCTCCTCCTTCTGCCCGCGCTGGTCGAACCGCACGTGCATCTCGACAAGACGCTGTGGGGACAACCCTGGCGGCCAAATGCGGCGGGTCCGACGCTTGCGGACTATATCGCCAACGAGCGGCGCGTGCTGCGCGAACAGACGGCGCCGATATCGGAGCGTGCAGGGGCGCTCCTTGAACACTGCATCGCACACGGATCGCTCTACATCCGCTCGCATATCGATGTCGATCCCGATCTCGGGCTGACCCATGTCGAGGCGATGCTGGCGCTGCGTGAGAGGTATCGCGAACTCGTCGATCTGCAGTTCGTCGCCTTCCCGCAAACTGGGTTGCTGATCCGTCCGGGTACAGCCGAACTGATGGAGGAGGCCCTGTGCATGGGTGTAAAAACGGTCGGCGGCCTCGATCCCGCGGGCATCGACAAGGATCCGATCGGGCAACTGCGTGTGATCTTTGGTTTGGCCGAGCGGCACGGTTGCGGCGTCGATATTCACCTGCATGACGGCGGCGAACTCGGCGCTTGGCAGATCGAGCGCATCGCCGATTTCACGGCCGCCACGGGGCTGGCGGGCAAGGTCATGGTGAGCCACGCCTATTGCCTCGGCATGGTGCCCGAAGCGCGCGCGGAAAGCATCGGGCGCCGGCTTGCCGATCAGCGCATTTCGCTCATGACATCGGCTCCCGCCGACATCAGCGTGCCGCCAGTTGCGCTGATGAAACAGCTCGGCGTCAACGTCTGCTGCGGCTCCGATGGCATCCGCGACGCCTGGTCGCCGTTCGGCAATGGCGACATGCTTGAGCGGGCGCTCCTCACGGCGTTCCGGTTTGATTGGAACAAGGACGAACAACTCGCATCGGCGTTCGAGTGCGCGACGACCGGCGGCGCGACGGCGCTCGGGCTGGCGGACTACGGGATCGGGCTGAAGTTGCCGGCAGACTTCATGCTGCTGCCGGCAGAAACCATTGGCGATGCGCTGGCGCGCCGGCCGAGGGAGCGGACGGTGGTGAGACGGGGTGAGGTTGTGGCGCGCGATGGGGCGATGATCAAGTCGCGGGCTTAGCGCGTTTTTTTGGCTTGGTGGCAGGCGTTTTCTGTCTTTGAACCGCCGATCCTATCTTCTGCTTTCGGACCGTGCGTTTCGGCTTTAACTCTGCGCCCTCTGCGGCCAGCGCGGTCTTAAAAGCTACGCGCACGTCGTCCCGAACCATCGACAAACCCTTGGTGAGCGCTGCACGCCAAGTGGGGCCACGCGCCCAGGCCTCTTGCCAAGCCTCCGCCAGGACAAACCGCCGACGCGGCAGCATGGCGGCGATGATCTGCTCGGCTTGCGCGATGTCCTTGGAGGATTTCAGCACATTGGCTTTGCGCTCGGCCGCGACAATCAGTTTGTGCACGCCATAGCGCTCAGGCGCGGGCACCGTGACGGGGATGCCGCCTTTGTAGAGCAGCACCGTGCGCACCGGCTCGTGGATGAGAAAGTCCAAGAAGCGCAGCGGGATCGCCGACGCACCGCCGAGCGCGGGCATATCGGCGGGCTTGCCCATGTGGTGATCCGACCCCCGGTTCGGCGTCAGGAATTCGACCAGATAGCCTTGGCTGGTGCGGAATCTGGTGACGCGCGCCGGATCGAAAATGCCAGGAATCGCCGAAAAGGAGGGGTCGACAATGTGCAAAATGTCCAGGATCGGGGGAATGCTGTCGCCCACTAGGTAGGAGACGTCGTAAAACTGAGCAAAGTCGGCATCCTGGGTCATAAGGCTTGCGTTCGACAATTTGACGCCAAGCAAGCCAGCGTAGGCTTGGAACGCGACTGTGCCGACGAGCACGCCCCGCAGGCGGAAGAACCCGGCTTTCCAAAGTGCCTCGACCACCAGGGCGCTCATCGGATCGGGGGCGGGCAGGCCAATAGCCAGCAGGGCGCGAACCATTTCGCGGCGCTGGCCAAAATCGGATTTGAGAGTTGCGAAGCGCTCTATTCTGCTTGTGATTTCGGAATCACGGGCGGGGCCGACATAGGTCAGCGTTTTCTTGCCGTTGAGGTCACGCTGATAATACCAGTAGTCGCAGTCGTTGATGCGCCGGCGCCTGAATTGGCCGCGCTCGTCGTAGGTCTCGTCGAAGTCGGCATCGAAGCAGCGCTGCACCAATTCGGCAAGCATCGTTTGGCTCGCCAAGGTTGTCTGCTCAGGGTTCTTGGTGCGGCTCATGTACGGTGTCCTGCGGACTTACCCTCGGAATTGGAAACCGAGGGTAACACAGGCGCCGCGCCGCGACTACCCCCGGTTTCGGAATCCGAGGGTAAACCGGTTGCCGCTCGCGGAGACGCCGTTGCAACCTGGACAACGTTCCAACGCAGCAAGGTTGCCACCGGATTTGAAAAACGGTGGCAACACACCAAGATTTCGCGATTGCGCCAGACAATCGCAAAAGTCTGGCAATTTCCACTATGGCCACGTTGGCAGAGGAATTGGCAACTTCTGGCCGCGCCATGACTGCGGTCCGCTACCCTCGGTTTCGCAATCCGGGGGCAATCGGCCGGTTATCCCTCATTTCCGGAATGTGGGATAACGCCTCGCCACCCTCACCCGAACTTCCGCCGCGCATCGATCGCCAGCCCCAGCCCGACGCTCCCGAACATGTCGCCATCGACAATCGCGGCCGCCGGAAACAGCGCCAGGATGGCCGCGCGCAGGCTCGGGATCGACGACGAACCGCCGGTCATGAAGATGGTATGGATGGCCTCGCGCTGGATGCTCGCCGCGCCGACCACGCCTTCGACGGTCTCCACCACGCGGGCGACGGCGGCGGAAATGGCCCCATCGAACGCCTTGCGCGTCACCTCCACAGTGCCCCAATCGCCATAGGCGTCGAGGCCGATCTCGGTCCGCCTCTCCGTCGACAGATCGATTTTCGCGCGCTCCACCGACAGGGCCAGCTTATGCCCGAGCCGCTTTTCCACCACCAGGATCAGCCGGTCGACCAGGTCGCGCCGCGCCGCTTCCCAGCGGATCTGGCGCAGTTCGGTCATCACGCCTTTTCGGTACAGCGCGTTGATGCGATGGTACGTGGCCAGATCATGATAGTGCCCGACCGGGAGGTTGCGCTTGCCGTCCTCGGTCAGCGACCCCATCCCCAGCTCGGGCATGACGGCGGACAAGCTCAGCAGACGGTCGAAATCCGTGCCGCCGACGCGCACGCCGGCATTGGCGAGGATGTCGTTCTTGCGCTCGCCTTTGCCGGCATGCCCGGGCGAGAGCCGTGCAATGGAAAAATCCGAGGTGCCGCCGCCGATATCGACGATCAGCACAAGTTCTTCCTTGCGTACGCTCTGTTCGTAGTCGAGGGCGGCCGCGATCGGTTCGTACTGGAAGGCGATGTGCTTGAAGCCAGCCGCGCGTGCGATGCTTTCCAGCGTGGCCTGCGCCTCGTTGTCGTTGCTGGCGCCGGATTCCACGAAGCGGACAGGGCGTCCAATGACGATCTGTTCGACGGCATCGCCAACATGGCTCTCAAGCCGTGCCTTCAGGTGTCCGACAAAGCGCCCGATGATGTCCTTGAACGTGAGCGAAGACGCCCGGATGCGCGTCGTTTCATGCACCAGCGCCGAGCCGAGCACGCTTTTCAGCGAGCGCATCAGCCGGCCTTCCTCGCCGTCGACATAAGCCGCGATGGCGGCGCGGCCGAACAGCACGCGGTTTTCGTGCGCGTCAAAGAAGAGGGTGCTCGGGAGCGTGACGTGCTCGTCCTCCAACGGGACGAGTTTTGGCGCGTTGCCAGAGAACAGGCCGATGGTCGAGTTCGAGGTGCCGAAATCGATGCCGCAATAGGGATTGGTCATGGTCCAGGCTTTCCGGTTGGGCCACCGGTGCGGAACCAGCGACAGTCAGTTCGTCGGCTATGAGCCCTTGCCCACAAACGCCTTGGCTTGCTTGCCGAGCGCCACCACGTCGACTTTTTCGGGCAGCACGGATAGCCACTCCTTCATGGCGCGACCGTGGCCGGGGTCCCAGGCGACGCCACTGCCAGCTGCGACCAATTCGGCCACCTTTTCGCGCGGCAGCTTGTAGACCAACTCGCCCTTCTTGGTCTGCATGACAAAACCCTTGCCGCCAATGGTGAGCGAGATGGCGCCGAACATGCTGCCTTGCGCCACCGTTTCGTCCTTGGCGAAGGTAGCCACCAGCTTGGTGAAGGCTGGGCTCGGGACGGGAGCGGGTTTTGCTGCGGCCTTGGTTTTTGCCGGCGCTTTGGGTTGGGCGGTTGGCATCTCTTGCTCCGTCTACTGCTTTCCAAGGATCCGGTTCTGCAACCCCACGGCTCCGAGCTGTCCGCGGCTGTTCGAAATTGTCCCCGAGTTCACGCCCGCCCAGCCGATTTCGCCGGAGAGCCGGCCGTATTCGATCTTCGGGCAGCGGTTCATCACTACCTTCAACCCCGCTGCCTCCGCCAACGCCGCTGCCTCGTCGTTGCGCACGGTCAGCTGCATCCAGACCACCTTGGCGCCGATCTCGATGGCTTCCTTGGTGATGCCGAGCGCGGCCTCGGAATTGCGGAACACGTCCACCATATCGACCGGGTCGGGGATGTCCTTCAGGGTGCCGTAAACCTTCAGTCCAAGGATCTCCTGTCCCGCCAAGCCAGGATTGACCGGGTACACTGTATAGCTTTTGCTCTTGAGATACTTCACGACGAAATAGGACGGGCGCACCACATTGTTGCTGGCGCCCACAATCGCGACGCTCTTCACAGAGGTGAGAATGCCGTGGATATAGTCTTGGTCGTAGCTGTCGTGGTTCATGGGAGTTCCAAAGCTGCCGATGGCGTAGGGGCGAGACTTGTCTCGCCCTCTCACGGCTTGCCGCGCATCCGGAGGGCGAGAC
>JANMVX010000282.1:0-13269 GCA_031393505.1 Hyphomicrobiaceae bacterium
TTGCGGCCTGCGAGTTCGTCCTAGGAAACTTACAACCCCTGGTTACCCAGACGCTGCTTCCCGGTACTATGAAGGCGTTCGGACCCCTCCTTCAGCGGGACTTCAACCCGCAAGACCAACAGTCGTTACGGCATACGGACACGAAGCTCACCTTCGCCATCGCCAAAGGTGCGAATCTCAGCGGCGGTGCAGGGCGAAATTGAACATCATGTCCCCAACGCGCTTGCCGCCGCCCCGGCGCACGCTTATGCAAGACGAAGAAAACCACCCCAAGGACGATCCCCATGAAACTGCTGCGCTATGGCCCCGCCGGCCACGAGAAGCCGGGTATGCTCGACAGCACGGGCGGCATCCGCGACCTGTCGGGCGTGGTGGGCGATATTTCTGGCGCGCATTTGGCGCCGGGAGCTCTGGACAAACTGCGCGCGCTCGATCCGAACTCGCTCCCCGTGGTATCGGGCACGCCGCGCCTGGGTCCCTGTGTGGGTCACACCGGCAAATTCATCTGCATCGGCCTCAACTACTCCGATCACGCCGCCGAGACCGGCGCAAAAGTTCCGTCCGAGCCGATCATCTTCATGAAGGCCACCAGCGCCATCTGCGGCCCGAACGACGATACCGAAATTCCGTGCACGTCGGAGGCGACGGACTGGGAAGTGGAACTCGGCGTCGTCATCGGCAGCACCGCAAAGTATGTGTCCGAAGCAGACGCGATGAAACACGTCGCCGGCTACTGCCTGATCAACGACCTCTCGGAGCGCGATTTCCAAACCAAGCGCCAGGGTCAGTGGACCAAAGGCAAGAGCTGCGACACCTTCGGCCCGATCGGCCCCTGGCTGGTGACCGCCGATGAGGTGCCGGACCCGCAAGCGCTGAACATGTGGTGCGACGTGGACGGCAAGCGCTATCAGAATGGCTCGACCAAGACGATGGTCTATGGCGTGCGGTTCCTGGTCCACTATCTCTCGCAGTTCATGTCGCTGCAGCCGGGCGATATCATCTCCACCGGCACGCCGCCGGGCGTTGGCATGGGCGTGAAGCCCACGCCGGTGTATCTGCGCGCGGGGCAGCGGGTGCATTTGGGCATCGACGGCCTGGGCGAGCAGAAGCATTTGATGGTGCAGGGGTAAACTTCCCTCTCCCCCGCCTCTTCGCGGGGCAGAGGGTGCCGCGTCAGAGGCGGGTGAGGAGCAGCTGCTTGCTCCGTACTCGCCGCAACAAGTGCAAGCCCAACGTTTCGGACTCGTGGCTGCCCCTCATCCGGCCCTTCGGGCCACCTTCTCCCCCGCAAAGTGGCGGGGGAGAAGGAGTTTCTCCTTACACGGATCGAACCATATGCCAGCCTCAGCCCTAATGAACGTCATGGTCGGCGCCGCGCGCAAAGCCGGACGCAGCCTCGCGCGCGATTTCGGCGAGGTGGAGCAACTGCAGGTGTCCTTAAAAGGCCCCGGCAACTTTGTCTCCGCCGCCGATCACAAGGCCGAACAGATCATCTATGACGAACTCAGCAAGGCCCGCGAAGGCTACGGTTTTCTCATGGAAGAGCGCGGGGCCATCGAGGGGGCGGACAAAACCCACCGCTGGATCGTCGATCCGCTCGATGGCACCACCAACTTCCTGCACGGCATCCCGATTTTCAACATTTCCATCGGCCTGGAGCGCGAGGGCCAGATCGTGGCCGGCGTGGTGTACAATCCCGCCATGGACGAGCTGTACACGGCCGAAAAGGGCAAGGGCGCGTTCGTGAACGACCGGCGCCTGCGCGTCTCGGGCCGCAAGAATCTCATCGATTGCGTGTTCTCGACCGGCACCCCGACCATGAACGCCGAGGTGCACGACAAGTTCCTGGGCGAAGTGCGCACCGTCATGAACAAGGTCGCCAGTTTTCGCCGTCTGGGCTCGGCCGCGTTGGACCTGTGCTGGGTCGCCTCCGGCCGCTTCGACGGCTTTTGGGAGCGCAACCTGCACGCCTGGGACATGGCGGCGGGGCTGCTGATGGTGCGCGAGGCGGGCGGCTACGTCACCGACATCAACGGCGGCACGGATATGTTCGGCACCAACAGCATCGTCGCGGCCAACACGTATATGCACAAGCCGCTGCTGGAGTTGGTGGGGACATGATGTTCATGTTCGGCGAGCCGCTGGTCGCGAGGTTGGCTTCGGACTAACAGCCGAACGTGAACTTCGTGTCCCCGTCAGTCTAAGTCTGCCCGCACCGCAGACTGACGGGGACACGAAGTTCATCTTCGGCTCGACATTGGCGTATTGACTGAAACGGCCGGTTGTTGCCGAAGATGAACATCATCTCCCCTCCCACTCCCTCAAAAATGCCGCTATGGCTAGCGCATGTGTGACATTCGGCGGAGCTTGTGCTGGCGCCGAGACGAACGGGTTGGGAGCAGCAGGGAAGCATGGCCAAACGCGAGGCGGCGGCCGCCAGCAGCCAGAACTACGGAACGGCCTTCACCCGGCCGCAGTTTCCGCTCGTCTTTATGTTGCTGTTCCTGATCCTGATCGGCTTCGTCGTCGCGATCCTGTTCGCGCAGATCCAGACTGCCTTCAAGAGCAATCCGTTCCTGAACTCTGTCATTATCGGGGCGCTCGCCATTGGCGTCATCAACGCCTTCCGGCAGGTGCTGCAGCTCTACCCCGAAATCCGCTACGTCAATTCGCTGCGCATCGCCGATCCGGGCCTCGCCGTGTCGCGCCAGCCGGTGCTGCTTGCCCCGATGGCCAACATGCTGCGCGACCGGCGCGGCGTGCTCTCGCTCACGCCGACGTCGATGCGCTCGATCATCGACAGCGTGGGATCGCGTTTGGATGAACGGCGCGACACCTCGCGCTATCTGGTCAACCTGCTGATTTTCCTCGGCCTGCTCGGCACCTTCTTCGGCCTGCTTGAAACGCTGCAGTCGGTTGGAAAAGTGATCGGCGCGCTGGACATCAATTCGACCGACAGTTTGAACGTGTTTCAGGAGCTCAAGAACGGCCTGCAGGCCCCGCTGGTCGGCATGGCGACGGCGTTTTCGGCCTCGCTGTTCGGTCTCTCTGGATCGCTGATGTTGGGCTTTTTGGAGCTGCAAACCTCCAAGGCGCAGAACCGGTTCTATAACGAGTTCGAGGAATGGCTTTCGGGCATCACCGAGCTGACGCCCGGCGTCACCGCAAACGCGCCGACCCCGCAATTGGTGGATGCGCTTGGCGACATCCGCCGCTCGCTCGGCATCATCGATCAGCGCGTGGCCGCCGTACCGACCGGGACGGGACAGGCCGAGGCGGTGCGCGAGCTGGCCGACGGCATCGAGAAGCTGGTGAAACAGATGCGCGCGGAACAGACGGTGGTGCGGCAATGGGTGGATGAGCAGGCCCAGCAGCAGCACGACCTCGTCGAAGTGCTGCGCGAGCTGTCCGCCCGTTCGCTGCCGAGGAACTAGCCCATGGCCTATGCCCGCGGCCGGCGCGCCGGACACACCGACAATTTCTGGCCGGGCTATGTGGACATTCTCTCCACGTTGCTGCTGACCACCATCTTCCTCATGTCGCTGTTCATGGTGGCGCAGTTCTTCGTCAGCCAGCAGTCGAGCGGCAAGGACGTGGCGCTGAAGAAGCTGTCGCGGCAGCTGGCCGAACTGACCGATCTTCTGTCCCTTGAAAAGGGCAAGGAGCGCGCGACGCAGGATGAATTGGCGTCCATGCAGTCCTCGCTCTCGGCCTCGGCCGGTGAGACCAAACGGCTGCAAGGCCTGATCGCCGTCGAGGGCGGCAAGACTGGCGCGGCTGAGAAACACGCCGCCGCCCTGAGCGAGGATCTGGCCAAGCAGACGGCGCTCAGCGCCGAGGCGCAGGCGTCGGTGGACCTGCTCAACCAGCAGCTCCTGTCCCTGCGCCGACAGATGGCCGCGCTGGAGACCGCGCTCGCCACCTCCGAGAGCAAGGACAAGGAAAGCCAGACCAAGATTGCCGATCTCGGCGCTCGGCTGAACGTGGCGCTGGCCAAGAAAGTGCAGGAGCTGTCGGCCTATCGCTCGGAATTCTTCGGCAAGCTGAACACGCTGCTGAAGGGTCGCAAGGACGTGCAGGTGGTTGGCGACCGCTTCGTGTTCCAAGCCGAAGTGTTGTTCCCGTCCGGCTCCGATCAGATGAATACGGATGGTCTAGCGGCGCTGGATACCCTGGGCAACGCGCTCTTGGAGCTGCAAGGCCAGATCCCGCCCGAGATCAACTGGGTGCTGCGCGTCGACGGGCATACGGACGTGCGCCCGATCAGCGGCAAGTTTCCCGGCAACTGGGAGCTATCCAGCGCACGCGCCATTGCGGTGGTGAAGTTCCTGATCTCGCGCGGCGTGCCGGCGGACCGGCTGGTCGCGGCCGGTTTTGGCGAGTTTCAGCCGTTGGATCCGGCGAAGAGCCAAGAGGCGTTCGATAAGAACCGGCGCATTGAGTTGAAGCTGACGGAGCGGTAGGCAGAGAAAGAAGACGTGAAGTCGTCAAATCGTGAAGTCGGGAATGCCAACATTTAGCCGACTTGGCGACTTGGCGATTTCACGATTTCACGTCTTCTTTTTCTCACTTCACCACCGCCGTATTCTCAGCCCGGAAGCAAAAGTCCAGGTACCGGTAGACCCGCGACCCCACGCCCATCTGCTCGTCGTCTGCGAGACCGGCGCGATCGATCAGAGCGCTGTTTTTGGGCGTGCGGGGGCCTGAGAGCAGCAACAGCTCCGTACCCACACGCTCGAAGCCGGCGGGACAGCGGCCTTCGCCGACCAGCAGCAACATTGGCTGCGCCAGCTCGTGGGCGAGCCTGTCGCGGGTCGATTTTGATGTGGCCGTCAGCGCGCCAATCTGGCTTTCAAGCAACGTCAGCCGCGCCGTGGTCGCCGCCAGTTCGGCCCGGAGCGCGCCCACCTGCTGTTCCAGGGACGGTGTTTCGGCCCGGCAAAGAGAGGGGAGCGCCGGAACGAGCGCCACCGCCGCGGCCAACACCCAGGTTCGCCGCGCCGTCGTGTCCGTCATGATGCGCTCCCGTTCGGCCTACTTCGAGCAAGCCTTGGTCGTGGTGTGGCACTGCACATAGACCAAGGCGTTGGTGTTGCATTCGGTCTTCAGCGCGGCCACCGGCTTGGCGTTCTCTTTGTCCATGGCCTGGTGCGTGGCCTTGTTCGACATGAACTTGGCGATGTCTTCCGTCACGCCGATGCCCCAGCCGCCGAAGCGTCCGCAAGTGCCGGCGTTGGCGGGAGCCGCGAGCGCCAGGGCGAAGCAGAGCCCGAGGGCGAGTTTGCTGATGGTCATTCGATAGTCTCCGATAATTGAATTTGCGGCCAAGCCGGGAGACTAGCCGAACTGGGCAGCGGGTGCTGCGTCCGATCAGCCACACCGGGCATGCTATGGTCGTTTGCGTAAAAGCGGGTGTTGGTTGGGGCGACCGGTGGGTCGCCCCTACCAACGACCTCCGTCCCAAGCCCCCAATTATTTCTTCGAACCCCGGTGAACCTTTCCCGCGATGGCCGCGACATACCCTGCGTACCAAGCAAGCGACCGCAACCCCGGAAGGCCGGAACCGGATCGCACCCCAAACAGAGAACAGAGAGTACCCGCCATGAAGACCCTTACCGCCATCGCCTCCGCCCTGGTTCTGTCGCTCAGCCTCAGCGCCGCTCCCGCCCACGCCGGCGGCAATCAGTTCGACCTCGACCAGTTCGGCTTCGGCAACGGGTTTGGCCTGCACCAGAAGGGCAAGTTCAATTCGGCCGCCGGCTCGCAGACCGGCATTTTCAACAACGGCATGATCGACCAGCACGGCAAGCACAACACCGCCGCTCTCGGCCAGGTCGGCGCTTTCAACGATGGCAGCATCCAGCAGAGCGGCAAGAACAACGTCGGCGGCATCGGCCAAACCGGCGTGTTCAACAGCGCCAAGCTGAAGCAGAAGGGCAAGAACAACGGCGGCGTGATCCTGCAGAACGGCGTCGGCAATGGCGCGGATGTCAGCCAGACCGGCAACGGCAACACCGCCGTCGTGATCCAGGACAACTAAGCCAATAAATCGGGGACAGTATACTAATTTCCTGACGAGAGTCTTGATGCAGGCCACAGCTGTTGAGGAAATTAGTATACTGTCCCCGGTTTATCCCGCACTCGGAGAAACAAGGTAAACATCATGTTGAAACTGGCCTCCTTCATCGCCCTGCCGCTCGCGTTTGCGGCGGCAGGCCTGGGTTCCGGAGCGGCTTCGGCGGCGACCACCGCTCCCAAGCCCATCGTGTGTGAACTGCGCATGGTCGCCAATGGCGCGGCTCGCGAGCTGACGGCCGTGGCCAAAGCCGGCGCGCCGATCGCTGCGTCCTACCAGCTGGACATGAACGCGGTGACGGCTGGCGGCACGGCCGCCACCAGCCAGGGCGACGACATCACCCTGGCGGCCGGCGAAACCGTGCTCAGCACCACCAGCATGGGGCCGGGCGCAAAGTTCAACGCCAAGCTCACCGTGACCTGGGCCGGCGGCGCCACCAGCTGCGCGGCGAGAGGCTGATCGGATCGGCGAAGCGATTTCGTGATCTTTTGACGGACCATCAGTGTAGGGGCGGCTAGCGACCGCCCTCGTGCAACCTAACAGGCGTCCGATGTATTGCACGAGGGCGGCCGCCAGCCGCCCCTACCGGAGGGCCTTGTTGAAAGCCACGTCAGAAACAATGCAAGCTATTGGCAAGGATAGACAAAAATACCCCGTCAGGGCCGGCCTTCGAGCCGGTTTTTGGCGTTGGCGGCGGCTGCCGGCGCCTGACCTGCAGAAATTCGCCACCGCCTTTGAACCGAATCCAACCCCGCGGCGACTTATTGGGCAGACGAGTTCAACAACCTCTCCCAAGGAAACGCCCCGATGACCTTCTCCCTCAAAGCCGCCGCTCTCGCCCTCGGCCTGGCCGCTCTCAGCCTGACAGCCATTGCTCCGGCCGCCAACGCCAACGGCCAGATCTCCATCGGCATCAATGCCGACAAAAACACCGACGCCGGCAAGGCTCTGACCATTTTCAACACCGTGATCGCCAACGCCCCGCTCGGCGGCGGCACGGGCAACGGCGCCAAGATCAAGCAGCACGGCAAGAAGAACGCGGCCGGCGTGAAACAGAAGGGCAAGGGCAACGGCGTCGGCGTGATCCAGGATTGCAACGGCTGCTCCACCAACGTGGCCCAGAACGGCAACAACAACTCCCAGAGCGTTCTGCAATTCGGCAAGGGCGCCAAGTCGACCGTGAACCAGACTGGCGACAACCAGGCCGGCACGCAGATCGATTTCGGGTTCTAAGCCCGTCCCCGGCGGTGGCGCCTTGAAGCCACCGCCTTTCCCGCGTTAACCTCTTGAAACGAAAGGATGCCGCCATGAGACCATTTGTTACGATGGCAGCGCTTGCGACCCTGGCCCTCAGCGCCGCGACGGCTGCGAACGCCGCCTCCCCCCAGGACCGCCTGACCGAGATGATGACCAAGCTGCAGGGGCCGGAATACGCCGCCCGTCCCCACAGCCCCGAGGCCAAGCACTGGGCGATCTTCAACTGGCTGTTCGGGGATCTACCCGACACGGCCGATGATGAGGTCATCACCACGATGGCCGATCCCGTCGAGCCGCCGATTGCGCTGGCGCCAGTTCCGCCTGTGGCGCTGGATGGACTGGCGCCCAACCGCATCTACAAGCGCCAAATCGGCAAAGGCCAGAAGATGACCGTGTTCCAGCATGGCGCCGGCAACACGGCGCGGGTGTTTCAGAGCAACTGAATCTAAGGCCGTGAGCGCTCTCGTCTCCCCTTTTTGGGGGGACGAGGAACGTGCCCCACCCCAATCTGCCGTATTGACAAACATCCTGCCAACCGGCGCTATCGATGGGCCTCCCGCCCTGCCAACCCCAGCGCCCCATGTCCCGCTACTCCGCCCTTGCCATTGCGCGCAACGCGCTCTCCGGCCACGACCATTGGCCGCGCGCCTGGCGTTCGCCCGAGCCGCGCTCGACCTATGACGCCGTCATCGTGGGCGGCGGCGGCCATGGGCTGGCGACGGCTTTTTACCTCGCCGCCAACCACGGCATGACCCGGGTCGCGGTGCTGGAGAAGGGCGCCATCGGCTCTGGCAATGTCGGGCGCAACACCACTATCGTGCGCTCCGACTACATGATCAACGGCAACACACAATTCTTCGAGCATTCGCTGAAACTGTGGGAAGGCCTGTCGCACACGCTCAACTTCAACGTCATGTATTCCCCGCGCGGAAAAGTGGCGCTGGCGCACGATCCCGTCGGCTTCGACGGCCTGGCGCGGCGTGGCAACATCATGCGCCTGAACGGCATCGACGCCGAGTTGCTCGAACGCGCCGACGTCGAGAAACTGCTGCCCTATCTGGATTACTCAAAGGAGGCGCGCTTCCCGATTTTCGGCGCCCTGCTGCAGCGCCGCGCCGGCACCGCGCGCCACGACGCGGTGGCTTGGGGGTATGCCCGCGCTGCCGATGCGCTCGGTGTCGAGATCATCGAGAATTGCGAGGTTACCGGGTTCCTGCGCGACGGCAGTCGCGTCACCGGTGTCGAAACCTCGCGCGGAAAAATCCTCAGTGGCAAGACGGCCATCGCCGTTGCGGGGCACACGTCGCAGGTGGCGCGGCTCGCGGGATTGCGTTTGCCGGTGGAGAGCCACGTGCTGCAGGCGTTCGTCAGTGAGCCGATCAAACCGCTGGTGCACCACGTCGTGGGGTCGGGGGCGGGCGACCTGTTCTATCTCAGCCAATCGGACAAGGGCGGCCTGGTCTTTGGCGGCCACATCGACGGCTTCAACAGCTATGCGCAACGCGGCGGACTGCCGGCCGTCCGCACCGTCGCCGAATGCGCCGTAGCGCTGATCCCGGCGGCCTCGCGCCTGCGCCTGTTACGCCATTGGGGCGGCATCATGGACATGACGCCGGACGGTAGCCCCTTCATCTGCCGCACGCACCTCGGCGGCCTCTATCTCAACGGCGGCTGGTGCTACCAGGGTTTCAAGGCCACGCCCGCCTCGGGCTGGACCTTCGCCCACACCATCGCCAAGGACGAAGAACATCCCCTGAACAAGTGCTATGCGCTCGACCGTTTTGAAACGGGCGCGGAGCTGGACGAGTTCGGGATTGGTAATTGGACGTATAAGCAGTGAAGAAAGGGAGGGATTAGGGATTGGGGACTCGGGACTCGGGACTCGTTAGAAAGTTGAGGGAGTTCATTCCTTTCCAGCTTCTTACGAGTCCCGAGTCCCGAGTCCCGCGTCTCTAATCCCTCATCTCCCCCATGCTCCTCCTCCCCTGCCCCTATTGCGGCCCGCGCGACCACAGCGAGTTCCGCTATGGCGGCGACGCCAGCAAGACGCGGCCGGCGCTCGGCGAGACCGACCGCAAAGTCTGGCACGACCATGTGTTCCTGTTCGACAATCTGAAAGGAGCGCACAAGGAGTATTGGCAGCATGTGCTGGGCTGCCGGCGCTGGATGGTGCTGGAGCGCAACACGCTGACGCAGGAGATTGCGGGTTCCGTTCCGGCGCGCGATGCGGGGAAAAGCCCATGAGCGGCGCCTTTCATCGCCTGCCGCGCGGCGGCCGCATCGAGCGTGGCGCGCCGCTGACGTTCTCCTTCGATGGCCGGATGCTGCGCGGTTTTGCCGGCGACACGCTGGCCTCCGCGCTGTTGGCCAACGGCATTTCGCTCGTGGGACGCAGCTTCAAATATCATCGACCGCGCGGCGTGGTCTCGGCGGGCGTCGAGGAGCCGAACGCGCTCTTCACCATCGGCGAAGGCGGGCGGCGCGAGCCGAACATGGCCGGCACCACGGTGGCGCTGACCGAGGGGCTGGTGGCGACGTCGCAGAACAATTGGCCGTCGCTGACTTATGACGTCATGCAGCTGAACGGGCTGGCGTCGCCCCTGCTGCCTGCGGGGTTCTACTACAAGACCTTCATGGGGCCGCTGAAGGGGTCCTGGATGTGGTACGAGCCCATAATTCGCCGCGCCGCAGGACTCGGCAAAGCGGGACTCGAGCGCGATCCCGACCGCTATGAGACGCGGCATGAATTTGCCGACGTGCTGGTGATTGGCGCGGGACCGGCAGGGCTGGCGGCGGCGCTTGCCGCAGGCCGGTCAGGCGCCCGCGTGGTGCTGGTCGAGCAGGATAGCGAACTCGGCGGCAGCCTGCTCAACGATCCGGAAGATTCGCCGTCGTCCGCCTGGTTGACAACGACTGCCGACGACTTGCGCGGCCAAAAGACCGTCCGCATCCTAACGAACACCACGGCCTTCGGCCTTTACGACGGCAACACCGTCGGCCTCATCGAACGGCGCACCAACGCCGATCCGGTGCTGGGCGAGGCGCGCCAGACGCTGATCATCCTCCGTACCCACCGCATCATCTTCGCCACCGGCGCCATCGAGCGGCCGCTGGTGTTCAACAACAACGACCGGCCGGGCGTGATGCTGGCCTCGGCCGTGCGGACCTATCTCAACCGCTTCGCCGTTGCGCCGGCCGCCACCGCCGTGGTCGCCACCAACAACGATACGGCCTATCGCACGGCGTTTGACCTGGCCGGGGCCGGCGTCCGCGTCACCGTCGCGGAGTTGCGCCGCCACGTGGACGATTCCCTCAGCGCACGCTGCAAAAATCTCGGCATTGACCTGCTGATCTCCACCAGCGTGGTCGGCGCCCATGGCAGCCTGGGCGTCACCGGCGCTCAGCTGGCCGAGCATATCCCCGAACAGGGCCGCCCGCGCGTCACGCTGGAAACCCGCCCCGCCGATGTCATCGCCGTTTCAGGCGGCTGGTCGCCGGTGGTGCATCTGACCTCGCATCTGGGCGTGAAGCCCTTCTATCGCGAGGATATCGCCGCTTTCGTGCCGGGCGCGTTCCCGGTGGGCCAGTCTGGCGCCGGCGCCGTCATGGGCACCTTCGATCTGGCCGAGGCGATCGCCGAGGGTTGGGCGGCGGGCGGCGGGTCCTCCGGTCCCGGAGCGCTTGCGTCGCCTGCCGTCGAACATCCGCTCGGCTACGACATTCTCCCGGTCTGGGAGGTTGAAGGCGTCGGCAAGGGCAAGGCCTTCGTCGATTTCCAGAACGATGTCACCTCGCACGACGTGCACTTGGCCTATCGCGAGGGCTACCAATCGGTCGAGCACATGAAGCGCTACACCACGCTTGGCATGGGCACCGACCAGGGCAAGACCAGCAACATCAACGCCCTCGCCATCATGGCGGGCCTGCGCGATGTCGGCATCCCGGACGCGGGCACAACCACCTTCCGCCCTCCGTATACGCCGGTTACGCTCGGCGCGCTGGCCGGGCGCAACGTCGGCCCGCATTTCCGTCCCACGCGCCGCTCCCCCTTGCACGATTGGCACCTGGCCAACGGCGGCGTCATGACCGAGGCCGGACCCTGGCTGCGCTGCGGCTACTATCGCTGGGCCGGCGCGACGGTGGAACAGGCCTATGTGCCGGAAATGCAGCACGTTCGCTCCGTGGTCGGCATTTCCGATGTCTCGACGCTGGGCAAGATCGACGTGCAAGGCCCGGACGCGGCCGAATTCCTGAACCGTATCTATGTCAACGGTTTCGCCAAGCTCCCGGTGGGCAAAGCGCGCTACGGCGTGATGCTGTACGACGATGGCACGGTTTACGACGATGGCACGGTCACGCGCCTGGGCGAACAGCAGTACTTCGTCTCCACCACCACCGCCCGCTCAGGCGAAATAATGTCCTGGATGGAGTATCTCCTCCAAACGGCGTGGACGGATCTTCGCGTTCACGTCACCTCGCTCACGGACGAATGGGCGGCCATGGCGATCTCCGGCCCGCTGGCGCGAAAGGCGCTGGAGCTGGCGTTTGCGGGCGTCGAGGTCTCGAACGCCGCGCTGCCATTCATGGGCGCAATGGAGTTCTCGTTCGAGGGCGCGCCGATCCGGCTGCTGCGCCTCTCCTTCTCGGGCGAACTGGCCTATGAAGTCTACACGCCCGCCGACTACGGGATCGCGCTGTGGCAGCACATCCTTGCCGCCGCCAAGCCGCTGGACATCCGCCCCTATGGGCTGGAAGCGCTGGCCTCGCTGCGCATCGAGAAGGGCCACGTGGCCGGCATCGACATCGACCAGCGCAACACGCTGTACGATCTTGGCCTCGGTAAAATGGCGTCCAAGGACAAAGCGTTCGTTGGCAAGGCGCTGCTCGACCGGCCCGCGCACCTGGCCGAGGATCGCTGGAGCCTGGTAGGGCTTGAGTGCCTGGAACCGGACAAACGACTGCGCGGCGGCGCGATATTATTTCAGCTTACGGACACTATCGCCGGTCACGGCCGCGGCTATATCACAGCCGTCACCTGGTCCACCGAGTTGAAAAAATACATCGCGCTGGCGCTGTTCCAGGGCGGGCTGAAATCCGAAGGCACGGAGATCGTCTGCGCCTTTCCCTTGCGCGACGAATTGGTGCGTGCACGCATCGTCTCGCCGCAGTTTGTCGATCCGAAAGGAGAACGCCTCCATGCTTGAGCGGACAAGCGCGATTGCGGCGGGACTGGCGCGCGGTGGGCGAATGCCGCATGGCGAGGCCGGATGCCGCCTGGGCGAAGTGCGGGACTGGACGCTGCTGCAGGTGGCAGGGTTTCAGGGCAGTTTTGCGGCCGTCGAAGCAACTGTTGCTGCGGCCTGCGGCGGTTCTGCCCCGGCAAAGGTCGGCGACACGGCCCAGTCTGGCGACCTCTTGCTGATGCGCACCGGCCCCGAACAGCTCTGGCTTGTTGGACCTGGCGAGGTGTTGGCTCAAGAGTCCGCTTTGCGCAAAGGCCTCGATCCCACAGTTGGCCTGCTCACGCCGCTGTCCCACAGCCGCAGCTGGATGTTCATCGAAGGGCCGCGCGCGCGCGACGTTCTTGCCAAGGGCATCGCCATCGATCTGTCAGCGGATCGTTTTCCCGTTGACGCCTTCGCCCTCACCGGTCTCGATCACACGCCAATCCTGCTGCATCGCTCGGCGGCGGATCGCTACGAGTTGTGGGCCATGCGCAGCTTTGCGCTGACGGTCTGGGATTGGCTCACCGATGCGGCGCTGGAATTCGGCTACGAAGTTTGAGTACGTTGGGGCGCGTTCTGATCTTCTCTTCTCCCCCATTTTTGGGGGAGAGGATGTCGCTCCGAGGCGAAGCCGAGGAAACTAGCGACATGCAAGGGGCAGCCGCAAGCTCCGTACAGGCCTCAACAGTTCGGAGCAAGCGGCTGCCCCTC
>JANMVX010000296.1:0-9771 GCA_031393505.1 Hyphomicrobiaceae bacterium
CCTCTCCCCTTTTTTTGGGGTTGTGTATACCGCGTCTCGCTGGCGCCTTTTTGCGCAAAGAGCCACGCGGCGGGTGTGGGGCAGGTGCTTGCTCCGACCCTGCTTCGACTTGGTCAGTTCTATCGTGTCGCTGGCCCTCACCCCGGCCCTCTCCCCCTCGCAAAGAGGCGAGGGGGAGAGGGCTCGCTGGCTCTGCGGCCAGTGCTCCACTGGAGGTATCTTCCATGGCTGAGCCTTTGTGGTCCTGGCGCGACCTCATCGCCGCCACGCGCGGCCGGCCCGAGGGCACGGCGGCGGGGGGCGTCACGGGCATCTCCATCGATACGCGTACGTTGCAACCGGGCGACCTGTTCGTGGCGCTGCGTGGCGACGCTCAGGACGGGCATGTCTATGTCTCAAAGGCGTTTGAGAAGGGCGCGGCGGCGGCGCTGGTGTCGGAGGATTTCGTGACGCCGTCTGGCGCTGGGCCGCTGATCCGGGTCGGCGACCCCGAGCGCGATCCGGCCCTGGCGGCGCTCGAGCGACTGGGAATCGCGGCGCGCAAGCGGCTCAGCCCCGACGCGCGCGTCATCGCCGTCACCGGCAGCGTGGGAAAAACCTCGACCAAGGACATGCTGCGCAAGTGTCTGGCCGCCGTCGGCCCCACCCATGGCGCCGAGAAGAGCTACAACAACCATTGGGGCGTGCCGCTGACGTTGGCGCGCATGCCGGCCTCGACCAAATACGGCGTGTTCGAGATCGGCATGAACCACGCCGGCGAGATTACGCCGCTGACCAAGATGGTCCGCCCACACGTGGCGATCGTGACTACCGTTGGGCCGGTGCATCTGGAATTCTTCCCGCGCGAGCAGGCCATCGCCGACGCCAAAGCTGAGATTTTCGCCGGACTGGAACCGAAAGGGACGGCCATTCTGCCGGCGGACAATAAGCATTTCAGGCGGCTGAAAGACGCTGCAGAGCGGGTTGGCGCTCGGGTGCGAACTTTTGGTGCCAACGAAGACACTAAACCCGACGCATACATGCGGTCATTTCAACGTGTTGAAGGAAATGGAAACCTTCACATCGATGCGACAATTGGGGGCCAGCCTGCCAAATTCTGGCTTGGGCCTTACGGAGTACACCAAGCTCGCAATGCGCTTGCCGTATTGTTGGCTTGCCAGAGCATCGAACTTGACGTTTTGCGCCTGGCTCCGATCCTCGACGAGTTCGAACCTTCAGATGGTCGCGGCGCCCGGCTCGATTTGGGCCTGAACATATTGATTGACGAGAGCTATAACGCCAACCCGCTCTCGATGGCTGCTGCACTTGAGTCAATGACCTCGGCTCGCGCCTCCCGCCGCATCGCCGTCCTCGGCGACATGCGCGAGCTCGGCGACACCTCCCGCCAGTTGCACGCCGCCCTGCTGCAACCCATCACCGACGCCCATATCGACCTCGTGTTCGCCTGCGGCCCGCACATGGCCGCGCTCTATGACGCGTTGCCCGCCCCCCAGCGCGGAGCCTATGCCGAGCGCTCCGAAGGGCTGATCCAGCCGTTGTTAGACGTGGTGCGCGGCGGCGACGTGATCATGATCAAGGGCTCGCTCGGCACCCGCATGGCGCCGATTGTGGAAGCCTTGAAAACACATCTTTCGGCCATGGCCGGGACAAAATAGCACCCGCAAATCCGGGGCAGGTATCGAAGGGGCTGGCATGCTGTACGAACTGGTCCGGTTTTCGGGCGACTACTCGTTCCTGAACGTCTTCAAATACATCACTTTCCGCACCGGCGGCGCGATCATGACCTCGCTGCTGTTTACGATGCTGTTCGGGCGTCAGCTGATCGACCTGCTGCGGCTCAAGCAGGGCAAGGGCCAGCCGATCCGCGACGACGGCCCGCAAAGCCACATCATCAAAAAACGCGGCACGCCGACCATGGGCGGCATCATCATCCTGACGGCGCTGACGCTGGCCACGCTGTTGTGGGCCAACTGGGCCAACGTTTATGTGTGGATCGTGCTGGGCGTGACGCTGGCTTATGCCGCCATCGGATTCGGCGACGACTATCTCAAAGTCACCAAGCAGCGCACCTCGCACTGGTTTTCAGGGCGCATAAAACTCGTGCTGGAAATCGCCATCGCCGCCTTCGCGACCTGGCTGGTCATCCACCAGGGCAATCCGAAATTCGCCACGTCGCTGGCGGTGCCGTTCTTCAAGGGCGGCGGGCTGATCCCGATGGGGCCGCTGTATCTCGACTGGCTTTGGACCGCGCCGATCCTGCTCGTTGGCATCATCGTCATCGCGGGGGCGGGCAATTCGGTGAACCTGACGGATGGTCTGGACGGACTTGCGATTGTGCCCGTGATGGTGGCCGGCTGCACGTTTGGTCTAATTGCCTACCTCGTCGGCAACGTGAAGTTCGCCGACTATCTGGAGATCATCTACGTCCCCGGCACCGGTGAGCTGGCGGTTTTTGCGGGCGCGCTGCTGGGGGCGGGGCTCGGCTTCCTGTGGTTCAACGCGCCGCCGGCCATGATTTTCATGGGCGACACGGGCTCGCTGGCGCTGGGCGGCGCGCTGGGCTCGATTGCGGTCGCGACCAAGCACGAGATCGTGCTGGCCATTGTCGGCGGGCTCTTTGTCGTCGAGACCCTCTCCGTCATCGTGCAGGTGGTCAGTTTCAAGACCACAGGAAAACGCGTGTTCCGCATGGCGCCCCTGCACCACCACTACGAGCAGAAGGGCTGGGAGGAATCCACCGTCGTGATCCGCTTCTGGATTGTGGCCGTGATCCTGGCGCTGATCGGCCTTGCGACGTTGAAACTGCGGTAACGGGCGGCACTACCGTCATCCGGCGCAGGCGATACTCGACGCTTGAGTTTGGGGATCGATGGATCCTCGGGACAATCCCGAGGATGTCACGGGGTGTCGCAACTTATTGATTTCAATTGAAACTCCGGTGCGGAACGGCGGTACTGGTGTCATCCTCGGGCTTGTCCCGAGGATCCATTCATCCACCCCCTCGAACGTATCGGTTGAGTGCCGCCGGTAACTCCAGTTTTGCCAACCCTTGCGACGCCGAGGCTGCGGCGGTGGGCGGCGAATCCGGCTAAATTGCCGCGCATGATCGCGATTACGACATTTGCAGGCCAACGCGTGGCCGTGCTTGGCATGGCCCGCTCGGGACTGGCCGCGGCTGCCGCGCTGACGGCCGGTGGGGCGGACGTTGCCTGCTGGGATGACGGGGCCAAGGGGCGGGCGGCGGCAGAGGCGGCCGGGCTGACACTGGTGGACCTCAATACGGCGGACTTGTCCGGGTTTGCGGCCCTGGTGCTGTCGCCGGGCGTGCCGCTGACGCATCCCGAACCGCTGCCGGTTATCGTTGTTAGGGCCAAAGACACTAAGATCGATAACTCTGCTAATCTCCTTATAATTGGCGACACGGAGCTGTTTTTCCGCGAGCTGGCGACGCTGCCCGAGGCGGCGCGACCGAAGGTGGTCGCCATCACCGGCACCAACGGCAAATCCACCACCACGGCGCTGACGGCGCATCTGCTGCGGCACGCGGGAAAACGCGTCGCCATGGGCGGCAACATCGGCGAGGCGGTGCTTGGGCTGGCCCCATTCGCGGACGTGGATGTGTACGTGCTGGAGCTGTCGAGCTACCAGATCGACCTCACGCCGACGCTGAACCCGAATGTCGGGATACTGCTCAATCTATCGCCGGACCATCTGGATCGGCATGGCAGCATGGAGCACTACGCTGAGGTGAAGGAGCGGTTGGTGGCGGGGGCTGGATTTGTGCTGGTTGGCGTAGATGATCCGTGGTCACGGGCGATTGCACTGCGCCGGTTGAAGGCGGCTGGACGAATGGCCGCGATTCATGTCGCCATCGATCCAACCCGACCTGCGGACGCGGTGACAGAGGCCGACCTCGAACCGTTGCGGAAAGCGAACTGTCTTCAACATGCGGAGCCGTTGACAGCCGCAACGCTCCGTGGCCCGCACAATGCGCAGAACGCCGCTATGGCCTTGGCTGCTGCAACTTCAGTCGCTCACGGCTCCATCGCCTTCTCCCGTGGGGAGAAGGTGCCCGAAGGGCGGATGAGGGGTTTGCAGCCGGAGGTTGACGCACCGCTGCCGCCGCCTGCGCCACCAACCCCCTCATCCGGCGCAGTGCGCCACCTTCTCCCAGAGGGAGGAGGAAGTGGGGCGCTGGCCGGTGGATTGGATACGTTTCCAGGGCTAGCACATCGGATGGAGTTGTTGGGCAGTGTCAATGGCGTTTCGTTCGTCAACGATAGCAAAGCCACCAACGCCGACGCTGCGGCGAAGGCGCTCGCGAGTTGCGGTACCGAGATTCATTGGATTGCGGGTGGGCAAGCAAAGGATGGCGGAATCGAAAGCCTTGCGCCGTTCTTTGGGTCCGTGAAAGTCGCCTACTTAATCGGGGCGTCGGCGGATCAATTTGCCAGAACGCTAGAGGCGGCAGGTGTTGCAGCAATGCGCTGTGGAACCTTGAGTGAAGCAATCAAAGAAGCAGCGATTTTTGCGCCGCTTAGCTCTCCAGCCACCGTCCTCCTCTCCCCCGCCTGTGCGTCGTTCGATCAGTTCAAGGACTTTGAGGATCGCGGCAATCAGTTCCGCAAGCTGGTCGAGGCGCTGCCGGGGTTTGTACCGTATGGCGCCAAGGGTGGGATATGATGTTGGCTTGGCGCGCTGAATGTGGCGTAGGGGCGAGCAGCGCTCGCCCTCGTGCCGCTTGCCGTGCAGACAGAGGGCGAGCGCTGCTCGACCCTGCACTATTGCCGTCCGCGAGCGCCATCCGTCGGTCGCCCTCGGGCAGCACGGCGTGCGGCCAGAAGGGCGACCCGCGGGTCGCCCCTACGCTATTGCCGTCCGCGAGCGCCATCCGTGGGTCGCCCTCGTGCGGCACAGCGCGCGGCCAGACGGGCGACCCACGGGTCGCCCCTACGCAACGGTCGCCGGTATCCTCCACAGGCGCCCCATGAAATTCTCCCGCACCGACCGCTCGCTCCTGGCCGAATGGTGGTTCACCGTTGACCGCCCTCTCGCCGCCGCCATGCTCGCGCTGATCGCCGTGGGTTGCCTCGTTTCGCTCGCCGCCAGCCCGGCCGTGGCCATGCACAAGGGCCTCGGCGCGTTTCACTTCTTTCAGCGGCATATCGTGTTCGCCGCGCTCTCCGCCCCGGTCATGCTAGCCCTCTCGTTCCTCGCTCCCGCGCAGATCCGGCGCATCAGCCTCATCCTGTTCGGCACCATGCTCGCCCTGACGCTGCTGGTGCTCTACACCGGCCCCGAGATCAACGGCGCGCGGCGCTGGGCGCTGCTTTTCGGCCAGCAACTGCAGCCGTCCGAATTGCTGAAACCGGCCTTTGTCGTGCTCTCCGCCTGGCTGTTCGCCCAATCGGCCAAGCGCGCGGACATGCCGTCATTGCCGCTGGCCGTCGGCTTCTACCTCGCCACCGCAACCGCGCTGGTGCTGCAACCTGACATCGGCCAGACCACGTTGCTGACGCTGGTCTGGGTTGCGCTGTATTTCCTCTCAGGTGCACCCCTCCGCCGCTTCGCCATCCTCGGCGCCATCGCCGCCATCGCCATCGGGGCCGCCTACACCACGCTCCCCCACGTAAAATCGCGCGTCGACCGCTACTGGAACCCATCCTCCGGCGACACCTACCAGATGGATCAGGCGCGAAAATCCATCGTCGAGGGCGGGTTGTTCGGGCGCGGGCCGGGCGAGGGGCAGCTGAAACTGGCGCTTCCGGATGCGCATACGGATTACGTGCTGGCCGTGGTGGCCGAGGAATACGGCGCGCTCACGTGTCTCGCGCTCATCGCGCTGTTCGCCGCCATCGTGTTCCGCGCGCTCGCTTGCGCCTGGAGCGAGCCCGATCTGTTCCGGCGCTTTGCCAGTATCGGCCTTGCCTTGCTCATCGCGCTGCAGATGCTGATCAACGTCGGCGTCAGCGCGGGATTGTTGCCCTCAAAAGGCATGACGCTGCCGTTCATCTCCTATGGCGGCTCGTCCAGCCTTGGTGTCGCCTTGACGATGGGCATGCTGTTGGCCCTGACGCGGCGGCATCCGCAAGCGCTCGCGCCGGCTGGACACTACGCCGACGGCGAACTCGGCCTTGGCCGCTCCGACCCAATGACAGCGATGTGAGCCAAATGCCCAAACCCATACTGCTCAGCGCCGGCGGCACTGGCGGCCATTTGTTCCCGGCCTTCGCGCTGGCCGAGGAACTGACGCGCCGGGGCCGGATCGTTGACGTCGTTACAGACGAGCGGGGCGACCGCTATGGGACGGGATTTCCGGGACGGGCGATGCACCACGTGCCGTCCGCGACCATGGCCAGCAAATCGCCTATCGCCATGGCGGGCACGGTCGCAACGCTTGGGCGGGGCGTGTTGAAAGCCCGCGCCCTCTTAAAACAGCTCAATCCCAGCGTCGTCGTCGGCTTTGGCGGCTATCCGACATTTCCGCCGCTGGTGGCCGCGCGCATGGCCGGCATCCCGAGCGTGGTGCACGAAGCCAACGCCGTCATGGGGCGGGCCAACCGGATGCTGGTCAAGCGCGTCACGGCGCTGGCGGCATCGTGGGAGGGGACGAAAAACATCCCCGAGAGCGCGCTTGGAAAAGTTCACGTCACCGGCAATCCGGTGCGCGACGCGGTGATCGCCGCCTCATCTACCCCCTATCCAAACTTAAGTCACGATGGCGACGTTCGCCTGCTGGTGTTTGGCGGCAGCCAGGGCGCGCGCTACTTTTCCGACACCGTCCCACCCGCGCTGGCGGCGCTCCCGGATGCGTCACGGCGTCGCTTACGGGTGACCCAGCAATGCCGCGAGGAGGACCTGGAGCGGGTCCGCGCGGCTTATGCCCAATCCGGGATATCAGCCGAACTCGCCCCATTTTTCAAAGACCTACCGCTCCGCATGGCGCAGTCGCACCTTGTCATCGCCCGCGCCGGCGCCTCCAGCCTAAGCGAACTTACGGTGCTTGGCCGCCCCTCCATCCTTGTTCCTCTGCCACACGCGCTGGACAATGATCAGCTGAACAACGCCCAGCGGCTTGCCGAAGCAGGCGCGGCGTGGTGCATGGAGCAGAAGAGCTTGACGCCACAGCGTCTGGCCACTGAGATCGTAAGCTTGATTGATTCGCCTGATCGCCTGATGGCGGCGGCGGCGGCGGCGAAACGGGCGGGAAAGCCTGATGCCGTGAAATTATTGGCCGATCTTGTCGAACAGCTGGCGGGGGCCAGCTGACATCACTCCGGGGGAGTATCGCAGCATGCGTATGCCAAGCAACGCCGGGCCGTTCCACATCATCGGGATTGGCGGCATCGGCATGAGCGCGATCGCCGAAATCCTCATGGAACTGGGATATTCCGTACAGGGCAGCGACGGCAAGGAGAGCGCCAACGTCAAGCGCCTACGCGGAAAAGGACTGCGCGTGTTCATCGGCCATGCCGGCGTCAACCTTATCGGCGCGCAGTACGTGGTGATTTCGAGCGCTATCAAGCCGGACAATCCCGAGTTGGTCGAAGCGCGACGCCGCCGTCTGCCGGTGCTGAAGCGCGCCGACATGCTGGCCGAGCTGATGCGCATCCGGAACACGGTGTCGGTGACGGGCACGCACGGCAAAACGACGACCACTTCGCTGATCGCCCATGTGTTCGAGCAATGCGGCGCCGATCCGACCGTGATCACCGGCGGCATCATCAATTCCTGGGGTTCTAACGCGCGGCTCGGCAAGGGCGACTGGATGATCGTCGAGGCCGACGAGTCTGACGCGACCTTCATCCGCATCCCGACGCAGATGGGCGTCATCACCAACATCGATCCCGAGCATCTCGATTATTTCGGTACGGTCGAGAACATGGAAGCGGCGTACCGCACCTTCTATACGTCGATCCCGTTCTATGGCGTCGCAGTCACCTGCGTTGACCATCCGGTGGTGCGGCGTATGCTGACCGAAGCGGCGAACGATATCTCCTGCAAGGTCGTGACCTATGGCGTTGCGGACCACGCCGGCTTCAAGACCGACATCAAGATCGTCAACATCCGTCCTGAAGGGGCAGGATCGCGCTTCGACATCGAGATCGGGCCGCGGCTGAAGGGCGGCGCGCGGACCGTCCGGGACCTGCATATGCCCGTGCCGGGCGATCACAATGTGCTGAATGCGGCGGCGGCCTTCGCCATCGCCTCGGAAGCGGCCATTGCGGACGAGGATATTCTGCCGGCGTTGTCCAGTTTCTCGGGCGTTAAACGGCGCTTTACGGCCACGGGCACCTGGAATGACATCGCGTTTTTCGATGACTACGCGCATCACCCCGTCGAAGTCGCCGCCGTGCTGAAGGCGGCGCGGGCCACGACCAAGGGGCAGGTCATCGGCATCTTCCAGCCGCATCGCTACAGCCGCGTATCGAGCCTGTTCGAGGATTTTTGCAACGCCTTCAAAGATGCCCACGTGGTTATCGTGACGCCGATCTATTCGGCTGGCGAAAAACCCATTGAAGGCATCGATCATCACACCGTGGCCGAGGGCATCCGCAAGGCGGGCCATGCCAACGTACACGTCGTGGACAAGGAAGAGGACATGGTCCCGCTGGTGCGCGATATGGCGCGTTCGGGCGATCTCGTCATTGGCCTGGGCGCCGGCACCATCACCGACTGGTCCTATGCGCTGCCCGATCTGCTGTCGGATGCTCCGAAGCTGAAGGCGGCCGCTGGAGGCGCGCATTGAGCGATGCCGGCCTCGTTTCCGAACTGCAGAAGGCCGCGCCTGAATTGCGCGGCCGACTTTCGGCCGGCGTGATGCTGGCCGATGTGACGTGGTTCCGCGTCGGCGGCCCGGCCGAGGCGATGTTTTCGCCGGCCGATGAGGCGGACCTCGCGTATTTTCTCGGAGGCGTGCCGACGGAAGTCCCCGTGACTGTGATCGGGCTCGGCTCGAACCTCTTGGTGCGCGATGGCGGCGTCCGTGGCGTCGTGATCCGGCTGGGGCGCGGCTTCAACGAAATTGCGCCGGCGGGCGAAAACCGTCTGCGCACGGGCACGGCGGTGCCGGACCAAAAATTCGCCAAGGCCGCCGCCGACGCCGGGATCGCCCGTTTCGCCTTCTATCGCGGTATTCCCGGTTCCATCGGTGGCGCGCTGCGCATGAACGCGGGCGCGCATGGCGCCGAGACCAAGGACATTTTGGTGAGCTGCCGCGCGGTGGATCGTGCGGGCAGAATCCACGAGCTGTCGCTGGCCGATATGGTGTACACGTATCGCCATTGCCATGCGCCGGACGACTACATCTTTACATCCGCGCTGTATCAGGGCGAACCCGGCGACCCGAAACATATCCTCGCCGAGATGGACGAGGTTGCTCAATATCGCGAGGACAAGCAGCCCGTGAAGGCACGCACCGGCGGCTCCACGTTCAAGAACCCGCCTGGCGGCAGTGCCTGGCGCTGCATTGACAGCGCGGGCCTGCGTGGTTTCCGGGTTGGAGACGCGGTGGTGTCGGAGAAGCACTGCAATTTCCTCATCAACGAGGATAAGGCGTCCGCGGAAGACATTGAACGTCTGGGCGAGACGGTGCGTGCTCGGGTGGCGAAAAATTCGGGGATCGGGCTGGAATGGGAAATCATCCGGCTGGGCGAGCCGTTGCCGGGACGGGCGGTTGGGGCTGCGCTGGCGATACCATGACAGTGACCTTTGCACGGAGATATCTGCGTAGGGGCGACCCGTGGGTCGCCCTCGCGCAGCGCGCCGTGC
>JANMVX010000308.1:0-33032 GCA_031393505.1 Hyphomicrobiaceae bacterium
CGACCCAACATCCACGAGCGGAGCCAGCCATGTTGGGTCGCGCTGAAACGCTTGACCCAACCTACAAGTACCGCATCTTGCATCACCGCATCAGATGCGTTAACATCTTTGCATCATGAGAACGACCCTCGATATCGATGACGACGTCCTGGAGGCCGTCAAGGAACTCGCCGCCCGCGAGAAAAAGACCGCTGGCGCCAAGTTGTCCGAGTTGGCGCGGCTGGCCATTCTCGGGCCGGAGTTCAAACCCCAGAAGGTGCGGCAAGGCGCAACCGGTTTCGGGGAGGAGGAGCACCCCCCCATCGGCGGCGTCATGGCGTGGCCGACGTTTCCGCGCCCTGCCGGCGAGCCGCGCCGGATTATCACATCAGCCGAGATCGAGCGTATCAGGGACGAGATCGACCAGGAGGACATGGAGCGTGCGCTCTCTCCTCGACGTTAACATGCTGATCGCGCTCAGCGATGAGGCGCAGTTGCATTTCGACGTGGCGAGGGCCTGGTTGCAGGACAACATCGCCACCGGCTGGGCCACCTGCCCGATTATCCAAAGCGGCTTTGTGCGCGTCGCCAACAAAAAGGCCTCCGAGCGCTCGCCGAGCATTCCCGAGGCCGTCCGCCTGCTGACGGCCTGGATCGATCAGTCGGACCATGAATTCTGGCCGGACGATCTCTCGCTGCTGGAGACTGGGGCCATCGACCACAGCCGTCTGCTCGGGCACACTCAAATTACAGACGTTTATCTGCTTGCGCTGGCCGTCAAGCATGGCGGGCGGTTCGTGACGCTGGACCGGCGCTTGACGTTGAGCGCCGTGCGGGGGGCAAGGCCAGAGCATCTGGTAGAGGTTTAGCCCTGCGTCTCACATCCGCCACGACGCCCGGCGACGCTGGCGCGTAAAGGATTCGTCCACCATCCTTGCTGTAGGATGATCGGGTGTTCTGTTTAGTTGCGTTACGAGGTTGCGTGCCGTGCCCACCGTCAAACTGGACGATGTTTCCGCATTCCTGAGCGCTCCGCTCGCCAGCGTGCGCTCCGGCACCGGCCTGCTGGCCCGCCGCGGCGCTGATGAGCGGTTGCGCAATCTCGGGCGTTTGCGGGCAGGCCATTCCCATACCGAAATTTGCGTCATCTGCGGCGCGGAGACGGATTTGCCCGTCTTGATCCCCGTCGATCTACGGCGCGGTTATGTCGAGGGTGTCGGCCAGTGCTGCGATGGGTGTCGCTAACTGACGACGGACCGGACGAGAGTGATTACTCGAGCGGCTTTCTAGCCCAGCACACCGGCATCCGCGCCTGAGCCACGGCAATTGTCTCATCTTGCGCGACCGCCAGCAGTTCGGCGTTCAATCGGTCAAGTCCGTCTTTATCAATAAGGCCTCTGTCCAGGGCCCTGGCCGAAGACTCTTGAAAGGACAGCTCCCAAAGGCGCTTCTTGTCGCCTCGCAGATAGATCGGATTGATGATCGCCAACTCCGGCTCAACAAGGCCGGCATCGATCATCAGTTTCGGCAACTTGAAGCCCAGATCATTGTCCAAGCCGTCTAGCCGCCGCCGCAACATGTAAATGTCGCGCAACCGCCGATAACAGTCTGTGGGCGGAAAGCTTGCGATGGAAGCCATGTCGACATCGAAGCACACCACCACGCCGCCGGGCTTGGTCACCGCCGCCATTTCGGCGATCGCCAGTTCGGGCGACGGCAGATGGCACAAGAGCAGCCGGCAATGGGCGACGTCGAAACTTTCGCGGGGCAGGTCGGAGCGATAGGCGCTCGCCTCGACGAATTCGACATTGGCAATGCCTGCAGCAGCCCTGCACTCTTGCCCGGCGACGGCGAGTTGCGCCGCGCTGGCGTCCAGTCCGACCACTTTGCCTGCCCCGCCAACCTGACGCGAGAACCACGGCAAGATCGCTCCGGTGCCGCATCCAAAGTCGACGACGCTGCCGCCTGTTGGAACGCCGATCTGCTGCAAAAGACGCTCGGCGTCTGGCCCATAGACGCTGTTTAGCAGCGCCAGCCTTGGCGCCGCCGCATCGCCGGTTGCGAGGGAATAGAATGGGCTGCCGGTGGCGCTAGTCGAGCTTGACATGGCCGAACTCCACTGACCCTCTGCGGCGCAATACGGCGAAGAGGCCTTTTGCGCCCTACTTCGCCACCCGCCCATAAACATCCTCATACCGCACAATATCGTCCTCGCCGAGATAGCTCCCGCACTGCACTTCGATCAGAAACGCCGGGATTTTGCCCGGGTTCTTCATGCGGTGCTTGGAGCCTAACGGCACAAACGTCGACTGGTTCTCGCTCAGGATGATGACCTGATCGTCCTTGGTCACCTCAATGGCGCCCTTCACGACCACCCAGTGTTCCGAGCGGTGGAAGTGGCTCTGCAGCGACAGCGTCGCGCCGGGGTTCACCATGATGCATTTGACGTGGTAGCGGTCGCCCAGCGCCAGCCGTTCGTACCAGCCCCAGGGGCGGTGCACTTTCTGATGGTTGATGACCGACTCGCGGCCCTCGCGTTCGAATTTTTCCACCAGCGCTTTGACCGATTGCGCCTCGTTTTTCGACGTCACCAGCACGGCGTCGCGGGTCGCAACGACAATGACATTGTCGAGGCCAACCACCGATACAGCCGCATTGTCCGTGTACGCAAAGCTGTCGTTGGATTTCAAAAAGCTCACATCGCCGCGCGCCGCGTTGCCTTCGGTGTCCTGTTTGGACGTCTCCCACACTTCGGTCCACGACCCGAGGTCGCTCCAGCCGACGCTGAGCGGAATGCAACGGATGTTGCTGGCCTTCTCTATGATGGCGTAGTCGATCGAGATGCTCTCGACCTTCTCGAAATGCTTTTCCGAGAGGCGCAGAAAGTCGAGGTCGCGCGCCCCCTGGGCGATGGCTTCGGCGCAAGAGGTCATGATGCCAGGGGCGAAACGTTCGGCCGCTTCCAGCATGGTGCGGGCGGTGAAGAGGAAAATGCCAGCGTTCCAATAGAAGCGGCCACTGGAGACATATTCGGCGGCGCGCTTGGCGTCCGGCTTTTCGACGAAGCGGGTCACCGGGAGCGAGCGCTCGCCGTCGTCGGCTTCCGGCACGACTTCGATGTAACCGTAGCCGACGTGCGGCCGGTCCGGCTTGACGCCGAAGGTCACGATGCTGCCGGCCTGAGCCGCTGGGATGCCGGACGTGACGGCTTCCGCAAAGGCTTTGGGATCGGCGATGGCGTGGTCCGACGGCAGCAGCAGAATCAGCCGGTCGATATCGTCGCGCGCCGCCAGCAACGCGCCGATGACGGCGGCGGGGGCGGTGTTGCGGCCCATCGGCTCCAGCACGATGTTCTTGGCCGAAAGGCCCATTTCGCGCAGTTGCTCGGCGACCAGGAATCGGTGCGAATCATTGGCGATAACGATGGGCTTGCCGAAGCTGGAGGTTTGCAAGCGCAGACAGGTTTCCTGGAACAGGCTGTGATCGCCCAGCACCTTCAGGAACTGTTTTGGGTTAGCCTGGCGCGACAGCGGCCACAGGCGCTTGCCCGATCCCCCCGACAGGATAAGCGGATGAATGGTGTTGGATTTGGTCAGGAGGCGCTGTTGCATGGGATTGGTCCGTCGTGTGGGGTGTTGCAACTCACGAGGCGACTCGTTTGTGACTGGCTTATCACGGCGTCAATGCCAGGCAAGCGTGAACGGCGTCAGGCGCAGATAAGTGTCGGCGGGCGCGGCCCACTCGGTGGTTTTTCCACCGAAAAAGATGTCGGCCATGACCCCGTCGATGCCAAGGTCGGGACTGGTGCGATAGAGGATGTCGTCGTGACGCAGTTTCAACGCGCCGTCGACCCAGACGCGCAGCAGGCCGTCGGGGGTTCCGGGCGTGTTTAAGACAACCTCCTCTTCCATGTGCACCCAGGCCCCGCGCGCAAACGTCCAGGCGCCGCGGTCGATGCTGGCGCCACGGCCGTCCGGCTTGCCAGGGATGTAGGCGTAAACCTCGCCCTGTCCGTCCTTGCGCCACATGAAACGGGCCGAGAAGCCGGACGATCCGTCCACGTCCTTGCCGCCGGCGGGGCCGTCGCCACCGAACAGGCCGGGGAGTTTTCCGCCCTTGTTGAAGGGGAAGTCGGGGGCGAACCAGAGGTGGTAGCTGAGGCAGGCGGATGTGGTGCGCGCGGGCATGCCGGGCCGCCAGCGAAAGCCCATGCCGCCCATCGGCGCCGTTGGGTTCTTGTGGTCGATTGAGCCCTTGGGAAGTTTCACTTCAAGCACGAACGGGGCGGGGGTGTCTGGCAGCGCGCGCGCGGTGACATCTTCGGCCAGGCCCCAGCCCTTGTTGCCGAGCAGCTGGCGCAGTTTGGCGCCGGTCAGCGTTTCGGCCGTCTCGATGGCGGGCGGGAATTGGATGCCGGCGCCATAACGGGCCGAGCACGGGGTGGGATCGGCAGCCGACGGACTGGCCGACAGAGCGGCAGTGACGGCAATCGTGCAAGTGCGTAGGAAATGACTCATGAGCACTGGTAGCATTGGTATGCTTTCGAGATGGTTTAAGCACAGGGCGCAATAAGCCCTCTTTCTTCGGGCCGTATTGCGCCGCAGGGGTGCGAGTTCAGCTGCCATCGCCAAGCCGTACCCCCTGCGGCGCAATACGGCGAAGTGGCCTATTGCGCCCTCCGGCGCGCGCGCCTCAAACAAAAAGGCCGCCCGGACTGACTGTCCGGGCGGCCTGGCATTCTGCGAGAGACGTTCGAGCCGCCTACAGCACCAGCGAAGCGGCCGCCAGGCTCTCGAGGGTCACGTGGTGCACGCCGTCGAGCACCAGGAAGTCATGACCGCCGATGCCGATGTGGGTGCCGTCCTTCTGGTCGCTCAGCGTGAAGTTGGCGTTCACCGCGTCCACGTTGTGCGCCTTGGCCACATGCTGGAGATCGAGCAGGTCGACGCCCTGCTTGAAGTCCTTGATGTGGTCGAGCGAACCGTCGGCGATGTCCTTCTTGGCAAAGTAGAAGGTATCGCGTCCGTCGCCGCCCGTCATCGTGTCGGCGCCTTTGCCGCCACGGATCAGGTCGTCGCCGAAACTGCCGTCGATGACGTTGGCCCGCTTGTCGCCGGTCAATACGTCGCCGAACTTGGAGCCGATGATGTTCTCGACGCCCTTGAGGGTCTGCGTGCCGTAACCGCTGCCGGTGTGGGCGTGCAGGTCCACCTTCACTGCGCCAGTTGCGTTGGCGTAGGTGATGGTGTCCAGCCCCGAGCCGCCCACGATCTTATCGTGGCCGACGTTGGCGATGAACAGGTCGGCGCCCGAACCGCCGAACAGCTGGTTGTCGCCAACGCCGCCGTCCAGTGTGTCATTGCCGGCATCGCCGTAGATGACGTCGTTGCCGAGCCCGCCAAACAGCGAGTCGTTGCCGTCGCCCTGGCCGCCAGCGCCCTTATGGGAGAAGGCGGAGGCGTTGGTCAGGCCAACATCGAGCGTCACCGTGATGGTGTGGCCGGTGTTGATGACCGGGGGCAGAACCTCCGGCAACGGATCGATCGACACCACGATGATGATCGGGTCGATGGCGATCGGCACGACCACGACCACCGGCGGGGCCGGGGGAGGCGTCGGGTCGACGACCGGATCGGCCGTGGGAATTACCGGCGGAGCTGGGGGAACCGGAGCGGGCGGCAGTTCGACTGGAGCGGGCGGCAGCTCGACTGGTGCGGGCGGCAGCTCGACCGGAGCGGGCGGCAGCTCGACCGGAGCAGGCGGCAGCTCGACCGGGGCCGGCGGCAGCTCGACTGGTGCGGGCGGCAGCTCGACCGGCGCGGGCGGCAGTTCGACCGGCGCGGGCGGCAGCTCGACCGGCGCGGGCGGCAGCTCGACCGGAGCGGGCGGCAGCTCGACCGGAGGAGCCGGATGATCGACGACCGGAGCGGGCGTCACGACGACCACTGGAGGAGCCGGATGGTCGACGACCGGAGCGGGGGGCACAACCACCACGATCGGCGGCAGCGTCACCACAACCGGCGGCGGCACGTCGACGTGCGTGGTGTCTTGCCCTGTGTGACTATCATGCGTGTGCGTGCAGACAACGCCGGTGTGATGATCCGTCGTCGTCGTGGTGGTCTTGCCGCCGTGATGGTCCTCGTGCTTGTGCGAGGTCACGCCGTGCTCTTTGTCCTCGGTGACGGTATCGACGTCGCCCGAGTCCTTCTCCTCATGGCTATGCGATACGCGACCGGACTTGCTGTCCTCCGTTGTCGTATCGATCGTGTTGGACTTGTGGTCTTCGTGCTTGTGGGACTTCAGACCGTTCTTATGGTCGACCGTTTCGGTATCGGTCGTGCCATGCTTGTGGTCTTCCGTCTTGGTGCAGACCACGCCGGACTTCTTGTCCTCGGTCGTGGTGACGGTCACCTTGGACTTCTCGTCCTCGTGCTTGGTCGTCACGACGCCCGACGTCTTGTCTTCGGTGCGAGTCTCGCAGGTGCCGGCCTTGCCGTCTTCGCGCACGGTGGTGGTCATGCCGCGCTTCTCGTCGTGCGAGGTCGTTTCCTTGACGCCGCTCGCCTTGTCCTCGTGGCAGATGCTGGAGACGCCGTTCTTGTCGTCCGTGATCGTCGTAACGACGGTCTTGGCCTTGGCGTCTTCGACCTGGTGGCTGGAGACGTGGTTCTTGCTGTCGGTGACGTCGGTGGTGACGACGCCGGTCTTCTTCTCCTCGAGCTTGACGCAAACCATGCCATGCTTGCTGTCTTCAACCTTGGTCTCGACAGTGCCGTTGTTGCTGTCGGTCTTCACGGTGGTGACGCAGCCGCTATCCTTGTCCACGGACTTGACCGTGGTGATGCCCTTGTCGGCGTCGGAACCGCCGCCCTCGTGCTTGTTATTGGCGACATGCCCTGAGTTCTGCGCCGAGGTCGCGCTGGTGGCCGCAGCCGCGCCGCCATTGCCGTCGGTGAACACGATCTTGACCTGTCCCGACACGGGGTCAACGGAGGTCTCGATGTGGCTCTTGCCGTCGGCGTTCAGCGTCTTCAGGCTGTTGTACATCTGGCTGCCGGGCAGGAACGGCACAGCCGTCTCCTTGCCGTTGGCGTCCACCGACACCAGCGTCAGCGGCTTGCCATCGCTGACATTGGCCGGAGCGCCCGAGCTGTCTTCCAGCTTGAACGCGCCGCCCTTGAGCATGCCCGCCCAGGTGTCGTCGCCCGACTTGACGCCGGCGGGGACGAAGAAGAAGCCGAGGCGTTCGCCCTTGGCCAGGCCGACATCGAACGAGCCGGCATCGGACGCGCCGACGATCTTCACGCCGGTGATATTGCCCGTCTTGTCGTAGGAATACATCCCGACGACATCGCTTTGCGGGTCCGCATCGGTGGTCGTGATCGACATTTTCGCGGTTGTGTCTTCAGCCACCTTGAACTGGCTGAAACCTGTCGGCATGCCGCCGCCGCCATGAATCACGTCATTTCCGGAACCGCCGGTGATGACGTCGTCACCACCGCCTCCGTTCAACTTCACGCCGTCATTGGCGCCCGTGAGGACGTCATTTCCGGACTGGCCGAACACCTCATCGCCGGCGCCGCCTGCGCCGAGCGTGTTGTTCTTGCCGTCTCCTACAATCTTAGCCACAGCCTACTCCTGTTATATATCCACTGTTTTTCTTGGGCGGCGATTGCTTCGCCTTGTTACCCCTGCAGGGAGCGCCTTGCGACGCCCCCTGACGATCAGTCTTCTTCTGGTCTGTCCCGAAGCCGCCGCTCTACCAGGCGATGCCCTCGTATCCGTCCTCCTTCGGCCGGCCGCGGAACAACCGCGCCAGGTCCACCACCGCGACGCCCTTGTCGCGCATCGTCACGGCACGGCGGAATTCCTCCGTGGCGTGGCTGACGACGAGCACGTCGGACGTCTCCACCAGTTCGTTCAAGCTCTCGGTGCGGATGATCTCGAAGCGATCGAACAGCGGCGCGAGCCTTGGGCTAGTGCGCTTGAGGTAGTCGATCTGGCCGCGCATGTGCGGGGTCAGCTTGACGTTGGCGTCATAGGCGCGGATCGTCTCGCCCTTGGCCTCCAGCGCCGCCATCAGGTCGATGGTCGGGCTCTCGCGCAGGTCGTCCGTCCCGGTCTTGAACGTCATGCCGAGAAAGCCGATGCGCTTGCCCGTGTAGCGAGCGAGGATGTCGACGGCGTTGGACACATGCTCCTGGTTCGACGCGATCAGGCTGTCGATCAGCGGCAGTTTTACGCCCAGGCCCTTGGCCAGGTGGCTGACCGCGCGCACTTCCTTGGGCAGGCACGAGCCGCCAAAGGCGAAGCCCGGTTTCAGGTAGTAGGGGGAAATGTTGAGCTTGGTGTCCTTGACGAAAATGTCCATGACATCGTGGCTGTCGATGTTCATGGCCTTGCACATGCGGCCGATCTCGTTGGCGAAGGCGACCTTGGTGGCATGCCAGACGTTGTCGGCATATTTCACCATCTCGGCGGCGTCGATCGAGGTGAAGATCGCGTTCTGGTCGATGGCGGTGTAGATGCCTTCCACCGTGGCGCGGGCGCGCATGTCGGAGGCGCCGATGACGGTTTTCGGCGGGGCGAAGAAGTCCGCGACAGCGACGCCTTCGCGCAAGAATTCCGGATTGAAGCAGACCCCGAAATCCTCGCCGAGTTTCTTGCCCGAGGCGGCCTCGATTTCCGGCACGACAACGCTCATGGTCGTTCCCGGCGGAATCGAGCAGCGCATGACGACGACGTGGTAGTCGTCCTTGGCGGCGAGCGCCCGGCCGATGGTGCGGCTGGCGTCGCGCACATAGCTCATGTCGCAGCTGCCATCAGCGGCGGTTGGCGTGCCGACCGAGACGAAGGTGACGTCGGTGCGCAGGACCGCGCCGATCAGGCTGTGCGTTGCCGAAACGAGGCCGCGCGCCACGCCTTCATGCAGCAGATCTTCCAGGCGGTTCTCGACGATGGGCGAGACGCCGCGGTTGATGGCGTCAACGCGCACCTCCGAGGTGTCGATGCCGATCATGCGAAAGCCAAGATGCGAGAGGCAGGCCATCGACACGGCGCCGACATAGCCAAGACCCACAACGCTGATCGCCGGACGCACCGCGACATCGCGGTTACGCGCTACCGGCGCGTCTTCAACTGCACGTAAATGACGAACTGATTGCAAAACTTGCGACACGTAAGAAGCCTCCCGCACCATTTTCCGTTCCCCAACGGATGCTGCTGTTTAGTTCCCCAATCCTGCGTCGGGGTTTTCAGCAGACATTCCACGAACGTTATAGGTGTAGCAGAGAGGTCTGGAAGAACCGTGAAAGAGATGCAGACAATTTTATTGGAACAGTATGGCCTTGACTGTGTTCCAGCTTGGCACACTAAGAACTTGAGTATAAACAATGGTCGCCAGAATGAGGCTGGCGGCCGACAAAACCGTCAAATACATGGCCATCCACTCGCGGAACTGGGCCAGCAGGCTGGTGTCGGCAAAGCCGGCCTTCTGGTTGCCTCGGTTGGCCCATTTCTGCTTGTTCAGGCGCCACAGAATGAACACCTTCACCATCGCGTTCATGATCTGGTTGACGTACAAAATCCAAACGTAGTTAAGATCGACTTTGCGCGCATAAGTGAACAGCAGCATCGACAACATCAGGCGCGTGACGGTCAGATAGATGAAATAGGACGCGAGATAGGACGGGCCGATCACGGTGCCCGCCACCAGCGCCAGCGTCGGGCTGACCAGCATGGTCCACATGGCGATGCGTTGGTCGAGCAGACACCACCAGATGAAGAACGGCATCGACCAGGGGCCGAGCTTGATGGCGCGCAGGCCGTTGCGCAGCATGTTGCCCGACCAGCGGCGAAAGTTTTCGATCATGCGGGTGGTGGCCGACCCCTTGATGACTTCGATGGTGTAGCCAGTGGCGTCCGGCACATAGATCATCTTGGCGTTGTGCTTGAGCAGGAAGTACCAGGTGCTCTTGTCGTCGCCCGACAGAAACCGGAACGATCCCCAGAGCCAATGCGTGAGATAATCGGCCTCCAAGAGGCGGATGAACTCGTTCTTCTTGACGTGATAGGCGCGAAAGCAGCTCATCCGCCCCGTGAGCGTCAGCACGCGTCCCGAAAGCGCGTGCGATTGCATGGCCAGATGCCGCTGGGCAAAGCGCATGTTCAGCCAGGACTGCATCCACCACGGCCCCTGCACCTGCACGGCCTCATGGGTGGTCATGGCCTGCAGCTCGGGGTCGGCGGCAAAGAGCGAGAGGCATTTGCGCAAGGCGCCCGGCGCGATGACGAAGTCGCCGTCCATGAACACGACCAGATCGTCGTCCCGCATATCGCTGCGCGACATGGCGCGCAGGATGAGCGAAATCGCCATGCGCTTACCGGGCACGTTCTGGCGCACGATGTGCAGGGTAATGTCGAGGTCCGACGCGGTCAGGCGCAGATAGTCCGAGATCAGCTTTTCGTCGAAGATGTCGCCTGAGCCGAGCCAGATCGTACCGGCGACGCCGGCTTCGCGGATCTGGCTGACCATGCCGCGAATGACATGCTCGGTGATCTCGCGATCCTCGCGGAACGTCGTCATCATGAAATGCATGTGACGCGGCCGCCAGCCGGTGTCCCACATCTCGGCCGCAGCCCGGGCCAGTCGCGGATAGACGACATGGCCGTAAACGCGCGAGCGCACCGCATGGGTGAACCACCACGCGTAGCGCCAGATGCCGAGCACGCCGATGACGTAGGTGATCTCCTTGATATCCGGGTCCCACAGCCGGTTCGGCAATTGCACCAGGCCGACGAAGCAGACGCCCATCAGCAGGCCGATCTGCAGCAGGACCTCCAGCGACCACTTCTCCCAGAACGGAAGCGGCTTGGTCGGATCGTCATAGACCGGAAGACCGGAGCCCTGGGGGTTCATTGGCCACCGGCGGTGGCGTAGGGGCGACCCGTAGGTCGCCCTCGTGCAACGTGCGCGCTGATAGAGGGCGACCCACGGGTCGCCCCTACGCAATGATCAGCCGTCTTCCCATTGTCCGCCATCACACGCCCCTTAGCAGGCTAGCGCCGCCGATGCCGGTCAATGGTTTGGCTGGCGCCAACTTCACGGGAACGTCCGTCTGCGACGGCCGCAATTGAACCACCGGCGGCGCGACGACCGCATCTTGCGATGGGCGCAGCTGCAACCTTGGCGCCGGGGCGATCACTGCGGGTTCGGGTTGCGCTGGCTCAGGTTGCTTCCTGGTTGGTTTGATCTGCGTAAACGACCTGTTCTCCGACGGCGTGCCCGAGGCGCCGCCGAACATCGGCAGCGCATTGAAGGCCGCCGTCAGCTCCTTGACGATCTCGTTGGTCGAGCGCGACTTAAAGATCACCACGACCGGCGTGCCGGACCGGAAGGTTTTTACGTTGCGCGCCACGTCGTTGGTCGCGAACTGCAAGGTCACCAGCGCCGAGCGGTCGCGCGTGTTGCGGAAGTTGAAGCGCGCTTCCATTTCCTTGGCGAAGCCGCTGGTGCGATCAATGTTGGTGACGGTGGCAACGAGCGTCGTGTCGAACGCCGGCACATAGACCGTGGCCGGATCGCCGATGCCGACGTGCAGCACTTCGTCTTGCGTCAGATACGCCGTGACCATGCGCGAGCGCGGCTGCTCCAGCACCGCGATGACATCGCCGCGGTTGATCGAGGCGTGATCGACGCGGGGCAGTTCCAGCACCAAGCCATCGAACGGCGCGATCACGGCCAGCCGCAACCGCTGCTCCATCAGCACACGTTTGCGCTGCTGAGCCAAGCCGATTTCGGCTTCCTGCAGCTTCACCTCGGCCTCCATCTTGGCGCGCTCGCCGAGGAACTGATTGCCGGTGAAGAAGCGCGAGCCGGTGGAGCGCGCCGCCATGGTGCTTTGCGAGTCGAGTTCGAACGACTGCCCCTTGGCCGCGCTCTCCGTCGCGATGGCGTCGCGCTCGGCCACGTCCAGTTGCGCCTTGGTGGCGTAGCCCTTCTGGAACAGGCCCTGGGCGCGCTTGAAGGCCGCATCGGCGTTGACCGCTGCGGCCTTCAAGGCGTCCAGTTTGGCCTGGGCTTGTGCGATGCGCTTGGTCTCGACCGTCGAGAGATCGGCAAGCTGGTTCAGCGCGTCGGCCAGCATGTGCTGCGAGGCGCCAAGCTTGGCCTCCCGCTCGCGGATGTCGATATCGGAGAGATCAATATCCCGCTCGAGCTGGTTGTCGGCCACCTGCAATACGATGGCCCCGGCCTTGACGACGTCGCCAGGCTTGTAACTGGTCCACATGACGTGGCCGTCGTTGGGCGCCTGCATGGTCACCAGCGGCGCGGAAATGACGGCGCTGTCCACTTCCAGGCGGAACACGTTGGTGTAACCCAGCATGGCGATATAGCTGAATACGAACAGTCCGAGAACGCCGTAAAGCCCGGTGTAGAAAATCGTCTTCACCGGCCAACGGTTGACCGGGATCACCTGCCCGGGGTTCACATCCGGCTTGGTCGAGACCGGCGTCACCGGCAAGTCGATGCGCTGGATGGTGTCAGCCACATCCGACATCGAGCCGCGCACCAGCTCCTCGATGAAGTGGCGCAGCAACTCCTGTTCGCGCTCGCCCAGCTCAGTGAAGCGCAACGCGAACATGCCCTTGGAGGGGTCGTTGCGCACCACCTCGCCCTTGGCGGCGAATGCGACGTCAAAGCCCTGGAAGGGCATCGAGAGTTTGAGGTCGATCAGGTCGCCGGCTTGAGGCACGGCTCCGCCGAAGCCTTCCAGGCGCAAACCGCCCAGGCTCCAGTCAGCCGCCCTCAACGTCTCCCCAGCGTACGTCACGAACATAGGCGCCGTGACGCGATGGTGGCGACGTTGGTCGGGTCTCTCTCTGCGTACCTTGACCGACATTCCGAAAAAAACGCTACCTACACAACTACCCACTCCCGGTCCTGACGTAGTGGCGCGCGCGCAGGCGCAGCCAGGCCATGGGGCCGGGTCCAACCCCTTTGATATGCACCGAGGTGGTGAACAAACGCTTAGATTTGCTGCGAATTTTAGATTTTGGCCGACAATTGGCCGGCGGACCATCCGTGCCGTTCTGGTTTTTGCGCGGCGTTAGCGTTTGGGTAATCCCACGCTGCCGGAGTTCCACAGTCGGAACAGCACTGGCAGCGTGGCGGCGATGCCGAGAAAGCGCACCAGCTGATGGACGGTGACATAGGCGGCGTCGAGCTTGAGCGTGAAGACTAGCACGCCGATGCTGTCGAGCCCGCCGGGCGCGAAGGCCATCAGCACCTGCAGCCTGGGGAGCTGCAGCATCTTGGCGGTCGCCAGGGCCGCAAGCGCAGCGGTCGCAAACGTCACGGCGGTGCTGGCGAGGGCCGGCGCCAGCATCGCTACGAGCGCCTTGGGATCACTGCCGCCGAAGCGGGCGCCGACGTTGGTTCCGATCAGGACGATGGCGGGCGCAAGCAGCCAGGTCGGCATGGTGGCGCCGGTGAGCCCCGCCCCGTGGGCGATGCAACTCACGACCAGGCCGCCGATCATCAGCGCGACGGGCGTGTTGATGCGCTGCAGAAGCAACCCGCCGGCCAGGCCCGCGGCCAGCAAAGCGATCCAGTCCAGTGGCCTGTCGGACGTCGCCAAGGTCGTGAGCGCAGGCTGATGCGAGGCGAGGGCGCCGAAGAACAGCGGGGCCAACAGCACAATCGCCATCAAGCGGACAGACTGGGCGATCGCGATCGGGCGCACGTCGAGGCCTTCGTTCAGCGCCACCGCAAGCGTGTAGCTGAGCGCGCCCGGCACCGCCGCCAGAAAGGCCTCGCGCCGCTCCCAACCAAAGACCCGTGACAGGGTCAGCTGCGCCGATCCGACGATGAGGGGGATGGTGAGCAGGAGCGCCAGCAGCGACAAAGGCCAGCGTTCCACGGCCGCCAAAGACGCCGGATCGACCGAAGCACCGAGCGAAACGCCCAGCACCAGAAAGGAGGCCTCAAGCAGCTGCCACGGCATCTGGGGCGCCTGTCCGGAGATGGCCAGCGCCGCGCCGGCAACCGCCGAACCCGTCAGCCATGGAGCGGGCGCGCCAATCGCCCAGAACAGCGCGGCGCCGGAGGAACAGGCCAACAGCCTGGCCAAGCCGTGCGTCCAAGGTTCTGTTTTCGATAAGTCCAAGATTATGCGCCCGTTTTACCTGCCCCAGTCCCTATAGACGGAAACGGAACGGACAGTATCAAACGGCGCTGGCCGCGCTCAGCCTGCAGCCGGTTTCAGTTCGCTTTCTTTGGCGATGCGCTCATAGGCTTCGGTCATGGTCTTGATGCGGTACTGCCGCTCGCCGCTTTCCAGCGGCAACAGGCGCAGGATCTTGTAGCCGCGCATGGCCTGACCAGCGCCAAAGCGCGGCGAGGATTGAAGATCGACCATTTGTCCGACGGCAAATTTAGGGTTGGCCATGGGGTGTCTCTGCATCCTTGGTGAGGGCGGCCGCCAACTCGGCGGGGTCGATGACGGAGGTTTGTCGGGCCGCTGCCGAAATGTGCGGCGCCGGCAACACGATGCTGGTGGAGACCCGCCGCCAGACTGAGAGCGTCAGGCCCTCCATCTGCTCCTCGATGGTTTCGACATCGTACGAGCCAGGCGGTTGCGGACCGTCGACGCCGGCAAGCTCAAACGGATGCGCAAACGTCACGATCCGATGCTGCAGGCGTTCCGGCATGGGTGGTCTCGCGTTGCGCTGTAGCTTTCTTGCTACACCCCCGCGCCCCGGCAATTATGTTCCCAGCGAAATAATTCTTTCGCGCCAGCACGTTGAGGTCAGGTGACCACTTTGCGCACCTGATACTTCGGCAACTGCCAGGGTTGTTCAGCCAAGGTCTCGGCCAGCAAGTCTCCGGCGCGGGCCGCATCGGCGTAACTCAGGTAGAGCGGCGTGAATCCGAACCGCATGATTTTCGGCGCGCGAAAATCGCCGATCACGCCCTTGTCGATCAGGGCCTGGATGACCGCATAGCCATGCTCGAAACAGTAGGCCAGTTGGCTGCCCCGCTCCTCGTTCGCAAGTGGCGTCAGACGCTCGATATCAGGGTAGCGCTTGGTGACGGCAGCATGGAAGACGTCCGCGAGTTTAAGGGACTTCGCGCGTAGCGCATGCATGTCGACGCCATCGAAGGCGTCCAGGGCGGCGTCCAGAACGCTAAGGCCGATGACCGACGGCGTGCCGGCCAACATGCGGGCGATGCCGGGTGCGGGCCGATAGTCCTGTGTGAACGCGAACGGGGCGGCATGGCCGAGCCATCCCGTCAAAGGCTGGGTGACGACATCGAGATGCCGTGGCGCGACATAGACCCAGGCCGGCGCGCCGGGCCCGCCATTCAGATATTTGTACGAGCACCCCACGGCCAGATCGACGCCGGCCGCGGTCACGTCGGTCGGCATGGCCCCGGCGCTGTGGCAGAGGTCCCAGATCGCCAAGGTGCCCGCCGCCTGGATTGTTCGCGTCAGCCCCGGCATGTCGTGGCGTCGACCCGTGCGGTAGTCGACGTCGGTCAGCAGGACGGCGGCGACCTCTTTCGTCAGCGAGCCGCTTATGTCTTCGAACGGAACCACGCGCACCGAGCGCCCCGCGCCCATCAGCTTGGTCAGGCCATCGGCGATGTAGAGATCGGTCGGGAAGTTTCCGGTGTCGGACAGGATCACCGTTCGGTCCGGCTTCAAGGCGAGGGCGGCCGACAGGAGTTTGAAAATGTTCACCGAAGTGGTGTCGCAGGCGAGCACCGTACCCGACGGCGCGCCGATCAGCCCGCCGATTCGGTCGCCGACTTTGCCAGGCAACCCCATCCAGCCGTGAGCATTCCAGGCCCGGATGAGCGCGACGCCCCACTGCTCCGTCACCACCGCCGCAGCGCGCAACCGGGCCGCCGTCGTCAGCGGACCCAGCGAATTGCCATCGAGATAAATGACGCCGTCGGGGATCTCGAACAGCGCGCGGCGATCCTTGAGCGGATCGTTACGGTCGAGATCAGCGATGGTCGTTGCAGACAAAATGGCCCCCGCAGCATGTTTTCTGTGGCGGACAATTGCCGCCGGGGCAGGGGCTGTCAAGAAAGCTCGGGCGCGGCGGCTCAGGCTAAACGAATTGGAAATCGTCGGCCGTCAGCGACGTGCTGTTTACATTCAGCAGTGTGACGATCTCGTTCGAAGCAAGTGTCAGGATGGTGTTGACGCCGCTCTGCGCGATGGCGTGGTGGGCGATCAGGTCACTGAAACCAACCGCCAGATCGTGGCCGATCTTGATCAGATCGTGGCCGAGGCCGCTGGCAACGAAATCTGTGACGGTATCGCGCTCAATGCCCGAGAGCTGTTTGCCGAAGAAGAACACGTCCGCGCCCGCCCCGCCCGACAACGCATTGTTGCCGAGCCCACCGGTCAGTCCGTCGTTGCCGTTGCCGCCGCTCAAGGTGTCGTTGGCCGTGCCGCCCTGCAGGCTGTCGTTGCCATCCATGCCGTAGAACACGCTGCTCGCGCTGGCGTTGATCAGGATGTTGTCGAGGCTGTTGCCCGTGATGGTTCGGGCGGCCGGGCCCGTCAGGGTCGCGTTCTCGATGTTGAGTCCGAGCGTGATGCTGAAGCCGACAACAAGGGTATCGATGCCCGCGCCAACGCCCTCGATGACCACGTCGGTCGCGACGTCCAACAGATAGGTGTCGTTGCCAAGGCCACCCGCCAGGGTGTCGGAGCCCAGGCCGCCATCGAGAAGGTTGGCGCCGGCATTGCCGGTCAACAGGTTCGCGCCGCCATTGCCCGCGCCATTGATGTTCGCAAGGCCGGACAATGTCAGGTTTTCCAGGTTGGCGCCGAGCGCATAACTGACGCTGGCGATCACGGTATCGGTCCCGGCGAGCAATCCCTCGGTGATGACATCGCCGGCGGCATCGACGACATAAGTGTCGTTGCCGAAGCCGCCGGCCATGGTGTCGTTGCCGAAGCCGCCGTTGAGGCTATCGTTACCTGAGGCGCCGATCAGCATATTGTCGGCGCCGTTGCCCGTGCCGCTCAGGCTCAGAGTCCCGCTCAATGTAAGGTTTTCGACGTCGGCGCCGAGCGTATAACTGACGCTCGACACGACGGTATCGATCCCACCGCCGGCAGCTTCGGTGACCACGTCGGCGGCGCTGTCGACCTTGTACGTGTCATTGCCGGTCCCGCCAATCAACCGGTCCGTGCCGAAACCGCCATCCAGCGTGTCGTTGCCGATGCCACCAGCGATCTGGTCGGCGCCCGCTCCGCCCGTCAGCAGGTTGGCGGCATCATTGCCCGCGATGGTGTCGTTGCCGCCGCCGCCGGCAGCGTTCTCGATTACCGTATTGTAGGCGACGGCGATGTTGTTGGTCATGCCGGCGGCCGAGGAATAGTGGCCGGCCATCAGGTCGATGTTCGAGGCTTTGGCGTAGCCCGACAGATCCAGCGTATCCAGGCCGCTGGCGTCATAGATGGTCAGTATCGGGTGCAGGTTGAGGTTGAAATTGTAGACGCCGTTGACCGCCGCCGCGATCCCGCTGGCGTTGAAGCCGTAGACGGTCGCGCCCGCCCGCGTGGTCGGATCGGCTCCGTACATGGACTGGATCGCCAGCACGTCGTTCAGCATCGGCGTCTGGGAATAGTAGTCGACGCCGTTGACAGACCAGTTGGCCTGGCCGGTCTCCCAGACGGCGAAATAGGACATGACTGAATACATGTGGCTGTCCTGCAGGCTGGACGCATCGGTCGCCCAGTTCGCCGTGCCGTTGTAGTCGCCCATATGGTTGAGGCCGAGCGTGTGGCCGATCTCATGCACGTAGGTCAGGAACGAGTAGTCGCCGACCACCGGATGGGTCAGCTCGGAATAGCTGGAATTGATCCAGACGCTGCTGCCTTCCCAACCATAGGCGTCGGGATAGTAGCCGTAGGCATAGGCATCGGTGGTGGTATGATTGGAAAACAGAAAGGTCGAATTGGCACTGGTCCCACCCGAGGTGGCGTTGGGAGCAATCAGATCATCCCAAACCTTGATGGCGAGCGAGGCTGCAGCCTGTTGGCTGCTGTTGAATGCGGCAAAGCCGGCGCGCTCCGTCGCATCGAGCGGAATCCAGCTGCTGTTGGTCGGGAATCCATAGGTCCACGCCGTGCCCGGAATGTGCCAGCCGGAATCCAGCTGACCTACGACCTGCGCATTCGTCCAAGACGACAGAGCCACAGTACCACCCCACGCAACGCCACGCCACGAGAGGTACAATGGATTGGAATTGCTGTGGTTCTGCTAACCCAATTGCTAAAATGCGGTGCATCGACCTAACGAAATACGGGGACAGTATACTTATTTCTCGAGGCCGGTTGTCGAGCGGCAGGGCATTCCAAGAAATAGGTATACTGTCCCCGTATTTCCTGCTCCAAAATCACCCGCCCATTATCCCTTCCTTAAGGATATCGGCCTAGTATTTCCCTATCCAGTCTTCTGGATCCGGAGTGGGTCCTGTCCACTCTGTTTGACGCCTCCCTGTTAACTTCTGAGCCGCCTAACCCGCGGCTCATTTTTTTTGCCTTGTTTCGGCACGAAGCGGCCCCTTTTTGGCACGAATCAGAAGGTGTTCCTTAACCTGCATGCAATCATACTTGCGTTCGACTGCAGGTTTTGCATGATGGTTTTTGCAATCGGTTCAGTGGTGATAGTTCAATCATGAGCGAGCGTGGCGTACGCGATTTGGCCGGTTCCGGGGTGATGGTGTCGTTCGGCGAACGGTATCTGACGTCGGAGCGGTTCCAGTCCATCTACCGCGAGGGGATGGAGCTGGTGGAAGAGACGGCGCGCTATCTCGATGGCGAGGGCCGCAACGAGGGCAAGGCGCTGAAGGGCGCGACCTCGCTCAGTTACGCCACCGAAAGCATGCGGCTGACCACACGGCTGATGAACATTGCCTCCTGGTTGCTGATCCGCCGTTCAGTGAACAATGGCGAGATGACGCAGGACCGCGCACGCCGCGAGCGCCTGAAGCTGAAGATCGATTCGATCGGCCGTCCCTCGCACATCAAGGGCTTCGATGAGCTGCCCGGCAAGTTGCAGGGGTTGATCACGGCGAGCTTTGGGCTTCAGGACAAAGTGATTAAGCTTGACCGCCTGTTCGAGGGCGGGAGCGTGCTGAGCGAGGACGCGCAGCCACGCACGCCGGCTCCCGCTCCGCAGGATTCGACGTCCCAGGCGATCGTGGCGGTGACAGGCGATCCGGCCGCCCCTCTGTCGCGCATCCGGCTGGTGTTCAACGCCGATGCGGCTGGAAACAAACACTGACGAGTGATCGTTGCGACGGTCCTTCGGCGTAGGGGCGAGCAGCGCTCGCCGTCGGGCCGAACGTACTGCCGGTAGAGGGCGAGCGCTGCTCGCCCCTACAATTGCCCCCTGTTTCAACATAACAAATCAGGCCCCGGCGTCTCCGCGCGGGACCTGTTGTTATTTCGGGCCGTAGATCCAAACCGCTACTTCTTGAAGATGCCTTCGAACTTCTTGTTGAACTTGGTCAACCGCCCGCCGCGATCCAGCAACTGCTGGTTGCCGCCGGTCCAGGCCGGATGGGTTGAGGGATCGATATCGAGCATGATCTTGTCGCCCTCGTTGCCGTAGGTCGAATAGGTCGTGTATTGGGTGCCATTGGTCATCACGACGGTGACGGCATGGTAGTCGGGGTGCAGGCCAGCGGTCTTCTTCATGGGACAGTCTCGTTTGATGGCCCCTCACGGTTTTGCGCGCGGAGCAGCGGGACCCGGGTTAAGGGGAATTGAGCCGAGCAGATAGCGCGGGACAGGGGGCGGGGTCAAGCCTCGGGAATGTTAGGTGTCGTAGGCATTGTCGGCCCGAGGCAAGTCATCGATGCCGGTGTTGGCGTAGATCACCGCCAGCGGCAGCCGGCATTTGATTTTCGGCAATTCGACAACGTCGAGCAGGCTTTCCACATCCGACAGGTCCCACCCGGTCTTGGTTCGCTCAAGAATTGTGACGACCGCAACTTCGCTGTCGACCAATAGGATGTACCGCAGCTTTTCGTGGCGCCGGTATTCCTTCAGTTTCCGTTCCCAGGCCATACCCGTGTTCGACTTAGACAAAACTTCAACAGCCAAGCGGGGGTCAAGGGCCTCGTAGAGACCGGGCTTGGGCGGATCGCAGGTGACCATGACATCGGGCCGTCGTACAGATCGAATGCGTGTGCGCAGGCCTGTGTCGGCCGTCGTCGGGTGGCACGCCAGAGCAGAAATTCGTCGGCATCCATCAATGTCACTGCGGCAATCGACATGAGCCACCTCGGTATTCGGCAATCGCCGCGAGGCTAGCATGCTTCGATGCGTTGCGCGACCGCCCGCCACGCCGCCGATTGCACTCCCACACGGCCCGCGCTACACCGCTCCCCAACCCACGACATCACCCTTGCTCGAAGGCGCGCAGCTTCCATGGCCAATCCCCAATTCGTCTATCACATGCAAAATCTGTCCAAGACCTATCCGGGCGGAAAGCAGGTGCTCAAGAACATCAATCTGTCGTTCTATCCTGGCGCCAAGATCGGCGTGGTCGGCCTGAACGGCGCGGGTAAGTCGACGCTGCTGAAGATCATGGCCGGGCAGACCACGGATTTTACCGGCGAGGCCTGGGCGGCCGACGGCGTCAAGCTCGGCTACCTCGCCCAGGAGCCGCCGCTCAATCCGGACAAGGACGTGCTGGGCAACGCCAAGGAAGGCGTGGCGGAGAAATACAAGATCCTGGAGCGATACAACGAGATCGCGGCCAACTACACCGACGAAACCGCCGACGAGATGACGGCGCTGCAGGACCAGATTGACGCGCAGAACTTGTGGGATCTGGATAGCCAGGTCGAGCAATCGCTGGACGCGCTGGGCTGCCCGCCGCCGGACGCCGACGTCACCAAGCTGTCGGGCGGCGAGCGCCGCCGCGTGGCGCTGTGCAAGCTGCTGCTGTCCAAACCGGAAATCCTGCTGCTCGACGAGCCGACCAACCATCTCGACGCCGAAACCACGGCCTGGCTGGAAAAGTTCCTGCGCGACTACGCTGGCTGCATCATGCTGGTCACGCATGATCGCTACTTCCTTGATAATATTACGCAATGGACGCTGGAGCTGGATCGCGGCACGGGCGTTCCCTACAAGGGAAACTATTCCAGCTGGCTGGAACAGCGGGCAAAACGCCAGGAAGTCGAGCAGAGCCAGGAAGCCGGCAAAGCGCGGGCCATGAGGCGCGAGTTGGAGTGGATCCGGGCCTCACCGAAGGCGCGCCAGACCAAGAGCAAGGCGCGTATCCAGGCCTATGACCGGTTGCTCGATGAAGCCAGCAATCAGAAGGTGGATACCGCGCAGTTCCAGATCGCCCCCGGCCCGCGGCTGGGCGGTGTCGTCGTCGAGGTCACTGGCCTCTCGAAGGCGTTCGGCGACAAGGTGTTGATCGAGGATTTGAACTTCAAGCTGCCACCAGGCGGCATCGTCGGCATCATCGGCCCGAACGGCGCCGGCAAGACCACGCTGTTCAAGATGATCACGGGGGCGGAAAAACCGGATCAGGGCTCGATCCGGCTCGGCGATACCGTCAAGATCTCGTATGTGGACCAGAGCCGCGCGCATCTGGATGACAAGAAAAACGTCTGGGAGGAGATCTCCCAGGGCGCGGACATGATCAACTTGGGCGGCAAGCGCGAAGTGCCGAGCCGGGCCTATTGCGGCTGGTTCAACTTCAAGGGATCGGACCAGCAGAAGAAGGTGGGTCTGCTGTCAGGCGGTGAGCGCAACCGCGTGCATCTGGCCAAGTTGTTGAAAGAAGGCGGAAATCTCCTCCTCCTCGACGAGCCGACCAACGACCTCGACACCGAAACTTTGGCGGCACTCGAAGCGGCGCTGGAAGATTTCCCCGGTTGCGCCGTGGTCATCAGCCATGACCGCTTCTTCCTCGACCGCATCGCCACGCACATCCTCGCCTTCGAGGGCGATAGCCATGTGGAATGGTTCGAGGGCAACTTTGCCAGCTACGAAGAGGACAAACGCCGCCGCCTGGGCGAGCATGCCACCGACCCGCATCGCATAAAATTCAAGCGGTTCGAGCGGTAGGGCGCTGCTTTTTCGGAGCGACATCGTCTAACAAGCCGGACGGTTTTCCTGAACCGTCCGGATACTTGGTGACATTCGCGCCGTCAGTTGTCAGCAGTTCCAGAAGCTTCGTGTGTACAAAGATCTTTTCGCGGCCCGATTTGGTTTCTTTGAGTACGCCGAGTTCGGCAAGATGGCCAAGGTAGACCGCAGCTGTCTGTCGCTTTGCGATGCCAACGTCCACGAGTTCGCCAATCCGACAATAGGGACGGGCGAACAGGAAATCCAACAGCTCTTGCGAATAAAACTTTGGCGCGCCCGCGCGGACATGCGTTCGCGTTGAGTCAAAGAGGACTTGAATCTGTTTCGCCTTATAGGCCGTCTTTTCCGCCGAGATCGTCAGCCGCTTGAGAAAATAGCTGATCCAGGTTTCCCAGGCGTCGTGCTTCGTCACATTTATCAGGCCTTGGTAGTAAGCGTCGCGCGTCGCCAGGATTTCGCGGCTCAGGTAGAGCACCGGCTTGTCGAGCAGTCGATTCTCCAGCAATAGCAGCACATTCAGGATGCGCCCCGTGCGCCCATTGCCATCGCCAAACGGGTGAATGGCCTCGAACTGGTAGTGCTGCACGGCAATCCGGATCAAGACATCTATATCGGTTTGCTGGTGGATGAACTTTTCCCAGTTCGATAGTTTCGCCCGAATTAAATCCTGACCGATGGGCGGCGTGTAGACAGTTTCTCCCGTCTGATCATTGCGCAGCGTCGTGCCGGGCACGGCGCGGATATCCATCTCGACCCCTGTCAGCGTTCGGCAAATTTGGATCGCCGTATTGGCGCCGATGGGCCTTGCATTGAGCCTATCGTAAGCGTCATAGAGCGCAGCCCGGTAGCGCAGGGCTTCCTTCACGGCCGGATCACTGGGTGCGGCAGTATGGTCGGATTGCTTGAACAACTCGTCGTCGGTCGTGACGATGTTCTCTATGGCCGAACTGTCGCGCGCCTCCTGCAGGATGAACGGGGCGATCAGCACATCCGGGTTAGGCAGCTTTTGGATCGACGCATTCAGGTTGGCGAGCGCTTGCCGCGCCTCAATGCTCTGCTTGAGGATGACTTTGGACTCGATGTCTGCCTGCGGCGGCAGCTCCGGGAGTTCGTTGTAGGCCTTGGTCGGATGGAAGGTCATTCCGCCAATATGTCGATGAAAACATGTTTTGTCGACATATTTTCGGTGATCTGTCGATCAAATCGACATGTCACTCTGGTTATGTCGATGAAAATAGATTTAATCGATATATCGCATCCAACGTGTCGATCAAATCGACACGTTCCGAAAGACATGTCGATGAAACCAAATTTCATCGACATGCAGATGCACCACTACCCGCGCTCCAAGGACGCATAGAGCTGCTCGGACACCACCTTCAGCCGCGCCGGATCCAAATTGCTGCTGACGGCGCAGGCGAAATTTTTGTCGGTCCAGAAATAGGTGTTCAGCCCAAGGCTCACCCGATGCTGCAGCGCGGTCTCTTGGCTGGTCGGCCATTTTTCCATATAGAGCGTCACGCGCCGCCCGGCGGTGTCTTCGTACATCAGCAGCGCCGCGGGACGCGGGCCCTCGGCCAAAAGCCGTCCACCGACCAGCGCAAAGCCGGTGTCGTTGATATCGGGCGCCGTGAAAGGCACGCCGATCCGCGCGCCCAGCCATTTGGCAAGATGCGCACCATCGGAGCCGGGCACTTCCACCGGATGTCGTATCTCGCCGGAGTAGACTTGGTGCGCGCCCAGAGCCATGCGAACAACGCGGTCCATCTCGCCCGAGCCGCCAGGTTCGAGCGCGCCGACGCCATAGCCGACGCCGCCCGCCAAGACGGCAATTGCAACCGCAGCCGCCATCCGCCGCGCGCCTGCGGGCATCGTCCACGCCGGACGCGCGATTGCCAAAAGACGACGGGTCCGAACCGGTACCGGCGCGGACAGCACCGGGTCGTAGGCAGCATGGAGCTGCACGCCGAGCGCGTCCCGCCAAGCAACCGCCGACCGCAAATCTTCGTTCCCGGCCAGCGACAAGCGCGCCTCGGCCGCAGCGTCGCCGCTCAGTTCGCCATCGGCAAGCGCATTGGCTTCCAGGGCGGTGATTTTGTCCGCTCCCGTCATTTGATCCTCCTCAGCGCCGGCCTGACGCCGTCGCGATCCAAAAGTTCCCGCAGTTTTTCACGCCCACGGCACAAACGCGACATGACGGTCCCCACCGGCACGTCCAACACCAGCGCCGTTTCGGCGTAGGTCAATCCTTCCAGCCCGATCAGCAGCACGCATTGGCGCTGTTCCAGGGGCAGCGCGGCCAACGCCGCATCGATTTCGCGCCGCGTCGTGTCGTCGCCGGTCCGCATACCGGTATCGCCAACGTGGCTGTCTTCCAGGCTGACATGGGCCGGCGCTCGCATCCGCGCTCGCACCCGATCCACATGCAGATTGTGCATGATCGTAAACAGCCAGCGCCGCGGATTGTCGCCATCGCGCCAGCCCGACAGATTGGCCAGCGCGCGCGCCACACAGTCATGCACCAGATCTTCCGCTAGACTGCGATCGCGGACCAGCGCCGAGGCATAGCGCATCAGCCGCGGAACTTCCGCCGCGATGGCGTTCTTGCGATCGGCCGGCGAACGATCCATCTCGCCTCGGTTGGAATTCTTCGAACTCAAGATGCGATGGCGGCAGTCCTTGACCCCTGCAGGAACCATAACGGACCGCCGCCAAACGAGCTACGCCGAGATAAGCCTATTGCAGCCTGTACTTCTCGTGGCAGCCTTTGCAATTGCCGAACATCTTTCCGGCCGCGGCCTTGAACGCGTCGGCGCCAACTGCGGCAGCCTTCATCGCGGCCGTTGCGTCGACTTCCAGTGCCGCAGCCTTGGCCTTGAAGTCATCCTTGGCATCCCAGATAGCGGGCGCGGCCTTGGTGTCGCCAGTCTTGGCGCTTTCGGGGAAATACTCTTCGAATTCGACCGAGAATTCATGGCCGACATCGGCGATGGACTTGGTCTCTGCCGCGGCCTTGGTGGCGTCGAATGGAGCCGAGCCATCCAGGAACCCACCCACGACCTTGGCGCTGGCGCCATTCAATTTCATGTGGTCGCGGCGAGACTTAATTGGATCGGGGGCATCAGCGGCCCATGCAATTGCAGTTATGCCGACAACGCCCGCCAAGAGCACGGCGCCAGCAAGTCCTGCGACTCTGCCAAGTTTCATAGTCAACTCCTCAATCCGGATCTGAGTCTTCTTGTTCGCAGTGAGGGCGAGCCGGTGTGCACCGGAATCTCGCCTTCAGACCCGCAAACGCCGGGAGGGCGTAGACTATTCCATCTATCTATGTTGGCTCCTCCAGTTTGCCGCAGCCGCACGCGCGATTGCTTGCGGCTACATTGAGTTTCTCCTGGGAAGGCCTATTTCAGCCCGCCGCAGAAGCGCTGGATGCGCCGGCAGGATTCCTCCAGCGCCTCGGTGGTAGTGGCGTAGGAGATGCGGAAAAACGGCGAAAGCCCGAACGCGGCTCCCTGCACGACGGCGACGCCCTCTTCGTCCAGCAATGCGGTTACGAACGCCTCGTCATTGGTGATCTTCGTCCCCTTGGCCGTGGTCTTGCCGATCGCCCCCGCGCAGCTCGGATAGACGTAGAACGCCCCCTCCGGCTTGGGACATTTCAAGCCGCTGGCCTGGTTCAGCATCGACACCACCAGGTCGCGCCGCGCCTCAAAAGCCTTCGCTCGTTCCGCAATAAAATGTTGCGGCCCGTTCAGCGCCTCGACGGCGGCGTATTGCGCGATCGAAGATGGGTTCGACGTCGACTGTGACTGCAGCTTGGCCATGGCCTTGATCAGCGGCTCGGGGCCGGCGGCATAGCCGATCCGCCAGCCGGTCATGGCATAGGCCTTGGAGACGCCGTTCATGGTCAGGGTGCGCTCGTACAGCGCGGGTTCCACCTGCGCCGGCGTGCAGAACGTCATGCCGTCGTAGAGAAGGTGCTCGTACATATCGTCCGTCAGCACCCAGACGTGCGGATGCTTCATGAGGACGTCGGTCAGCGCCTTCATTTCCGCACGCGTGTAGACGGCGCCGCTCGGGTTGGACGGCGAATTCAGGATCAGCCATTTTGTCTTGGGCGTAATGGCCTTGGCCAGCGCCTCGGGACGCAATTTGAACCCATCCGCCATCGTCGCTTCCGCGAACACGGGCGTGCCGCCGCCAAGCAGCACGATATCGGGATAGGACACCCAATAGGGCGTCGGGATCACCACCTCGTCGCCGGGGTTGAGCGTGGCCAGCAGCGCATTGAAAAGTACCTGTTTGCCGCCCGTCCCCACGCTCACCTGCGACGGCTTGTAAGTGAGGCCGTTCTCGCGCTTGAATTTGGCCGCGACCGCTTGTTTCAACTCCGGGATGCCGTCGACATCGGTGTACTTGGTCTTGCCCTCGCGGATGGCCCGGATCGCCGCTTCTTTGATGTTGTCGGGCGTATCGAAATCCGGCTCGCCCGCTCCCAGCCCAATGACATCGCGGCCAGCCGCTTTCAGCTCGCGCGCCTTCGCCGTCACGGCGATGGTGGGCGAGGGTTTTATGCGGGAAAGGCTGTCGGCGATGAAACCCATGGCGGAACCTCTGCTGTGCGCGAATTCGAGCGGCGCAACCTAGGGCGTGGCGTCGAGGTCCGCAAGGTCGCGTCAACAAGTCTTCCGTCCCCCGCACTACCCAGCTATCATGCGGCTGCAGTTCAAGCGGGGCGGGCGCATGGCGGGCAAGATTTTCGTCAACTACCGGCGCGAGGACGCCCAGGACGCCGCCGCCCGCGTCCACAAGGAACTCGTCCCCGCGTTCGGCGCCAAGACGCTGTTCATGGACGTGGACAATCTGCTCGCGGGCAAGCGCTTCGACAAGGAGCTGGATAAGGCGTTGGCGGCCTGCGACGTGTTCCTGGCCATCATCGGCCCGCGCTGGCTGGCGATTTTCGAAGAGCGCCAGGCTGCCGGCAAGCGCGATTTCGTGCGCGAGGAGATCGCCGCCGCGCTGAAGCGTGAGATCCCGGTCATCCCGGTGCTGGTGAACGGCGCGCAGCTGCCCGACGAGGGCGCGCTTCCGGGGGATGTTTCCGATCTGGTGAAGCACCAGCAGCACGAAATCCGGTTCGCATCGTTCGGCCGCGATATGGGGCCGTTGGTGGGGGCGATCAGGACGCTGCGGAGGGAGGCGGGGGGTGGGGGAGGGGTGCCGTGGCGGGGGATTGCGGCGGGGATGGTGGTGTTAGGGGCTGTGGTGGTGGGGTTGGCGATCTGGCATTTTGCGCCGGTGCCGATCCTAGGTCCGAAGGCCGAGCCTGCCGCCACGACGGTGCCATCGAGACCAGACCAGACCACGATTATTGCCATGGCCGAACGGAGAGTCGCCGCCGAAAATGAGGCGGCGCGTGCCGATGCTGATCGAAAAGTTGCGCAGAACGAAGCCGAGGCAAAAGCTGTTGGCGACAATCCTTTCCTAGCCGCCCGAGCGAAAGTTCAGTCTAAACCCGGCACCGTGTTTGTGGACGACAGCTGCCCCGGAGGCTGCCCGGAGATGGTTGCGTTGCCGCAAGGTAAGTACTTGCGTGGCTCGCCCGATGGCGAGACCGGCCGCAGCGCCGATGAAGGTCCACAGAAGACCGTGACTATCGGATACGACCTCGCGGTGGGCCGGTACGAAGTCACGCGCGACCAATTTGAGGCCTTCGTGACGGCGACGAACTACAAGGTAGCCGACCAGTGTTATGTCAGGACCGGCACCGAGTTCAAGCTCCAGGCCGGCTCGTTTCGCAAGCCCGGCTTCGACCAGGACGGCACGCATCCCGCCGTGTGCATCAGCTGGGACGACGCTAAAGCTTATGCCACATGGCTGGCCAAGGTTACCGGCAAGCAATACCGCCTTTTGACCGAGGCGGAATGGGAATATGCCGCGCGTGGCGTGACCGAGCCGACACTCCAGCCGCGCTATCCCTGGGGTAACGTCGTTGAGAAGTTGTGCGCCAATGGCAATGGCGCGGACCAGACCGCCAAGTCAAAGTTCAAAGATTGGAGTGATGTGGCCGACTGTAAGGACGGCTTCGTGTTCACCGCGCCAATTGGCTCTTTCCAGCCCAACGCCTTCGGCCTCTATGATACGCTGGGCAATGCCTGGGAGTGGGTCCAAGATTGTTACCCGGGCAGCTACAATGACGCGCCGGTCGACGGTTCCGCCGTTAAGGACTCATCTACATTTTGTCTCGGTTCTGCTCGCGGCGGTTCCTGGTACGATCGACCATTCAACCTCCGCCCGGCTAGCCGCTACGGGTTCGCCATCGGCAATCGACTCAACTACCTTGGGTTCCGTTTGGCGAAGTCGCTGTCGGGGACATGATTGACATCGACGGCGAGCGCCAAACATCGAAAGCGTCCCGTAAAGCCCGAGCCGGCAATGGCCTTCGTGTCCCCAGTTTTGGTGCCCGCCCGAGCGCCAAAACTGGGGACACGAAGGCCGTCTTGGGCGACAGGGCGGCGAACACAGCGACGAGATCGTCAGGCCCAAGACGACCATCATGTCCCCGGCTCCTCATGTTATTGCAGCCCGGATATGCTACGCACCCCCCACGCTCACCGTCGCGAAGAACCCCCATGTCCAACACCGCCGTCAAACTCATGGACTCGACGAGTTCCTCATCTGGTGCCTCGGCCAGGAGGAGCGCTACGAGCTGATCGATGGCATCCCCGTGGAGATGATGGCCGGGGCCAGCGGCATGCATGATCGCATCGTCGTCAACTTGATCACGTCGCTGGGCAATCAACGACGCGGAAAACCCTGCCGGCCGACCACGGCCGACACGGCCCTGCGCACCCGCATTCGCTCCGTGCGGCGGCCCGACGTCATGGTCACTTGCGATCCGCCGCGCGACGACGTGTACGAAGCCGTCGATCCGCGCCTGGCGATCGAGATGCTCTCGAAGTCGAATGTCGGCGTGCCTTGGGATCGCAAGCTGAAGGAATATCGGCGGCATGAGCAGCTGGAGTATATCCTGCTCGTCGATAGCGCCATCGTCGCAGTGACGCTGTACCAGCGCACGGCTACCGGCTGGGATGATGTCGATGCCGACCGGCTCGCGGACGTCATCGCGCTGCCCAAGATCGGATGCGGGATTGGCCTCAGCGATATCGGAGACGGCACGGGACTTTTGGAGGGGCCGCTATCGGGGACATGATGGCCATCTTCGGCAGTCACCAACAGTAGTTGTGCACCGCGCCCGCTAGAGCTGAAGATGGACGTCGTGTCACCGTTGTCTTGGGTGAGGGACGGGGACACGCCATGATCGTCTCGGATGGTTGCGCTTCATTTCGGGCCGCTGCGTCCGGCGAACTTGACAATGATGTCCGCACCCTTACTTGGCCCCCCACGGCCCGTGATGGTCGCCCGCCTCGCCGATGCGCTCAAATCCATGCGCGCCGAAGAAATCGCGCTGGGCCTGGATCAGGTTCGCGGTGCCGCGCGCTTGGCGAAAGCCGTCGAAATAGGCGAGGGCGGAGGATAACGCGGGGGCCGGCGACGCTGTCGCTGCGGCCAGCGCCACGATGCTGCGCAGGGCCGGATGGGCTTTTTGCATTTCGGCGACGAAATCGGGGGCCAGCAGGAGATTTCCGGCCCCGCCTGAGGCCTCGAATGCCGAGGCGATGCGATCCAGAAATTGCGAGCGGATGATACAGCCGGCACGCCAAATGCGGGCGATGGTCGCCATCGGCAATTTCCATCCGTATTCGGCTGATGCGGCTTCCATAACCGCAAAACCTTGGGCATAGGCGGCGATCTTGCCGGCGTAGAGTCCTGCTTCCAGGCGCCCGATCAGCACGCTGCGGTCCAGGTCCAGGCGCGGCGAAGATTGCGCTCCATACACGGCCGAGGCCTGCACCCGCTGCTCCTTCATCGCCGACATCGCGCGCGCCGCAACGGCCGCCTCGATGGTGGTCGCGGGCACGCCGAGCGATTGCGCCTCCATCACCGTCCAACGGCCGGTCCCCTTCTGTCCGGCGCGATCCAGGATCACGTCCACCAGCGGCTTTCCGGCCTTTTCATCGCCCACGCCGAGCACGCCCGCCGTAATCTCGATCAGATAGGAGTTGAGCGGACCTTTGTTCCAGGCCGCGAACACGTCGGCGATCTCGACTGCTCCCATGCCAGCGCCGTCGCGGAGCAGTCCGTACACCTCGGCAATCATCTGCATGTCGGCATACTCGATGCCGTTGTGGATCATCTTGACGAAGTGCCCCGCGCCATCGGGGCCGGTCCAGGCGCTGCACGGCGCGCCCTCGTACTTGGCCGAGATCGCGTCCAGCACGGGGACAATCCGTCTGTAGGCGTCCTCCGGCCCGCCAGCCATGATCGATGGCCCGTGCCGCGCGCCCTCCTCGCCGCCCGAGACGCCCATGCCGATGAAGTTGAGCCCGCTGCCTTTGAAGGATTTGTCCCGGCGCATAGTGTCGTGAAAATTGGCGTTGCCGGCGTCAATGATGCAGTCGCCCGGTGAGAGATGCGGTCGCAACTCGGCGATCTGCGCGTCCACCGGATCGCCCGCCTTGACCATGATGATGAGGGTGCGGGGGACTTTCAGCGCCGCGACGAGATCGGGGATGGTCCGGCAGGGCGTGATGCGAGAAGCCAGTTCGCCCGCCCCGGCATGAAAGCGCAGGGTGGTTTCCGCCGTGCGATTGGCGACGGCGATCGGAAAGCCCTTTTCGGCGATGTTCAGGGCCAGGTTCGCCCCCATCACGCCGAGGCCAATCAGGCCAATGGTTGGTTGTGTCATTGCGTGCTGTCTCCGCCCGTGGTGTTTGCCGGCACCATAGCGGCCTGCGTCAAGGCCGCAACATTGTCATCCGGTGGTCAGGGGGTCGCTCATTCGTTACAGGCTGAGAAGTGCCCGGGCCAGCTGTCGGGCGGTTGTCCATCGGTGGATTGCGTACTAGTCACCATTGGTATGTGTGCGCTACCGTCCAAGACAGGGCTGGCGGGTTGGCGAATGATGGGTGCGTCGCAAGTGCGGTTGAAACGACTTGCGGCGACGTTTGGCAGGAAGCTCTCTCATGCAGGATTTTGTCTCGGCCGCCCGCGTTTCCGAGTTGATTGGTCTTTTGTACGATTGCGCCATCGATCCGCAGCGCTGGGAGCCGGCGCTGGACGCCATTTACATGGAGCTCGGTTTTATCAATGCCGGACTTGGCATCCAGGCGCTGCCGAGCGGCGCGCCGTTGCTGATGGTCGAGCGCGGACCGCATCCTGACGCGGCGATCCGGACGCCGGAGTACCTGGCGGGAACCCTCGAGATCTGGGGTGGCGTCAGACGCATCATGGACTATCCGATGGATGAGCCGATCCTGCTCACGCAAGCGACGGGACGGACCAGTTTTGCAGGGTTTTATGCCTGGGATAAATTTGCTGAGCCTGCTGGACTGATTGACCTGATGGCGATCGCCTTCGCCCGCGACGCGACCATGATCGGCTCTGTCGCAATGGCGCGGCACGCGTCGCAAGGACCGGTCGGCGAGCCCGAAATGGCGGCGCTGCGGTTGATCGCGCCGCATATCCGTCGTGTGGTGGCGATCAGCCGGTTGCTGGAATTGAAAACGGTGGAAGCGGCGACCTTTTCGGGCGCGCTGGAGTCTCTTTCGTCCGGCATTGTGCTCGTTGATGAGCAGTTGGGCGTCGTGCATGCCAATGGCGCCGCGGCCGCCATGATGGAGCGGGGCGATCCAATCCGCCAGGTCGCGGGCAAACTCGTGTTTTCGCATCCGTTAGCGACGGCAGCCTTGGCCGACGCGGTGGCCGATTGCGCAGACGCTGAACACGATCTCGGTCGCCGCGGTCTGGGCGTACCGCTGAAGCGCACGAACGGCGAGGCCTTGGTCGCCCATGTGCTGCCGTTGCGCGTTGGCGAAATTCGTCCCGGCCTCAACGCCAGCGCGACGGCAGCGATCTTCATTGCGGCAGCCGCAGCGCAGCCGCAGCTACCGGGCGATGCGCTGGCGCTGCTGTACGATCTGACGCCGGCCGAAAGCCGTGTGTTCGAATCCATTGCCGCCGGCCACGCGCCCGCCGACATCGCCAGCCGCCTGGGCGTCGCCACCGCCACCGTGAAAACCCACCTTTTGCGCGTGTTCCAGAAGACCGGCTGTAACCGCCAGGCCGATCTGGTGAAGCTCGCAGGCTCGTTGGTGATGCCCTATTAGAGCGCTTTCCGTTTGATGTGAGTCAATGCGGTCACAGGGGGTTCCCACGGCATCGCAAATCAGATTCTGGTGGTTTCCGGCGGCAACGACGGAAAGCGCTATGGCAAACGGGTATTCGAAAGATCTGCGGGTGCGGGCGGTTTCGATTGTCGAAGCAGGCGACAGCGCTCGCGAGGCGGCCCGCGTGCTCAATCTCGGCGCCTCGACGGCGATCCGCTGGATCGAGCGCTGGACACGAACCGGCAGTGTCGATGCCATGCCGAACACCGGTCACGGCCGCTCGCCGCTCAACAAACATCAGCAATGGCTGCTTGATCTCGTCGCCGCCGAGCCCGATCTGACGCTCGACGAAATCCGCGCGCGTCTCACCGTGCAGAAAAAATTGCAGGTGGGCACGACGTCCGTCTGGCGCTTCTATGATCGCAATGGCATCACGTTCAAAAAAAACTCTGCACGCCGCCGAACAGGATCGGCCTGACGTTGCCGCCGCGCGCGCGACATTGAAATCAGAGCAGTCGAAACTTAAAACACCCAAACTTGTCTTCATCGACGAGACCTCGGTCACCACAAAAATGGTACGCCAGTATGGCCGCGCGCCCGTTGGCGAACGCTTGGTCGCGAAAGTTCCGCACGGGCACTGGAAGACGCTGACATTCATCGCCGGCCTGCGCGTCGA
>JANMVX010000195.1:0-4619 GCA_031393505.1 Hyphomicrobiaceae bacterium
CTTGTCGAAACCCAGCCGCTTCATCGCGGCGCGGACGGCCTCGACATGCCCGTGGGCCAGCGAGCGCGTCACCTCCAGCGCGCTCTCGACCGGGCCGAGCCGCTCCCCCTTCAGCACACGCCGGATCATCTCGGCCTGCGCGATCGGCAAGGCCGACAGGTTGGCGATGGTGCGCTTCCTGACATGCTTACCGTCGCGCACGCTCTCGCGCAGCAAAATGGCGGGCGGCGACTTCCGGTTCGGGACGATGTCGATGTACATGGCGGCACTATAGCTGATTTGCCCCGATGCGCTGTGAGTCATCGCGTCGCACTACATGGGTACAATTTGGTCTCGCCAACAATGATGATCGGCGTCGAACCCATTGGCGCACAAGAGAAATAGACCTTGCGAGACACCCCAGATCGCTGGAACTTCAGGTTAAACAGGCGGTCTCGCGTCAGTAGGATTGCATGGTCTTGGTCTTGTGCTCCGACGCTTTCATGGCCTTACGGTTCTTGTTCCAGTCGGCCTCGTCGTCGAGTTTGCCGGCGTCGGCGCGGAACTGTTTGGCAATCGGCGCGGCTGCGGCGACGCCACTGCTGGCGGCTTGCTGGTCCAGCTGCGTGGCGTAGCCGTTGAGCAGCTTCTTGGCGTCCTCGACCTGGCCTTTGTCGCGCAATTCGACCGCCTGTTCGTGCACCTCGTTGGCCAGCTGCGTGGTGATGTCGCCCATCACGGCTTTGTTCAGGCTCGCCTGCTCATCTTCGATCTTCGGAGTGATCCGTACCGAGACTTGTGAGTGATCCGTGATGCGCTTGGTCTCGCCCATGGCGCTGTAGCTCAGCTCCACATCGGCCACCGACAGATCGCCCGCCGAGGCGCCCGGAGGCACTTCCAGTTCGAGCACGGCGTATTTCTGCTGCTTGCCGTAGAGCTGGTTGAGATGAAGGATCGCGACTCCATCCTTGATTTCGGCCTCATGCCCGAGCATTCGCGTGGGTTTGAAGCCCTTGTGGCAGTCGATGCGAATGATCAGGTCGTGCGCCACCACAGACAGCACATCGCCGAACTCCTTGTTGAAAATGTCGACCAGCTGGTCCGACCGTTCGACGAACGCATGATTGCCATCAGCCGCATAGGCGAGTTTGGTCATCAGGTCTTCGTTGTAACCGAGCCCCAGCCCGATGGTTGTTATGCTGATGCCCTTGGCCGCCGCCTTCATCCCGAGCGCGGCGACCTCCTGCGGGCTGGAGGGGCCCACATTGGCGAGCCCGTCCGAAATCAGGATCAGGCGGTTGACGCGGCCGCGATCGAGATACTTGGACACTTGCCGCAAGCCTTCCTCCGTGCCGGCATAAAGTGCGGTATTGCCGCCGGCCTCCAAGCGCTGGATGATCTGGCTGATGCGCCCGTGATCGGTGACATGCTGCGCCGGCAACAGAACGTCCACGTCGTGATTGAACGCCACAACCGAGGCGACGTCATCTTCGTTCAAGCGTTCCAGCGCCATGGCCGCGCCGTCACGGGCCTTGCCGATCTTGTTGTCGTCCTCCATCGATCCCGACTTGTCGATCACCAGGCCGACATTGGCGGCGGCGCGCTTGGCGTCATGGGACAGCGCAAGGCCTTCGAGAGCGATGCGCAGGTAGACGTGTTTGCCGTCAGCCGCGACCACCGCAGACTGCCCGAGTTGGGCGTCGAGTTTTACGGTGTTGGCGAAGGCGGCCATTGGCATGCCAACGGCGATTGCGACGCAAGCAGCGCCGAATAAAGAGGCGAGTTTGATCATGATCGAGAGACTCCGCAGGATTTGCAGTGCGGAGATCATTTGTTGCCTCCACGGCCAAATTACGGTCCGATGGAGCCGATATTTTGTTTCAAGCTATTGTGCCTATTGAGCATTTTATCTTGAGTAGGCATGGGGAGACAAAGGGCGCCGCCGATCTGGAGTCTTATCAAACCAAGCCTATGCGTCGGGCCATCGAAGTTGACGATCATGTCCCCGAACGACGGCTACCGCTTCCACAACACCGGAAACTTTCCGCTCGGTTCCGGATACTCCTCCGCAGGCTGCGCATGAATCGCTGCAATGCGCTTGCCCGCCGCCGCGATAGCGTCAGCCCCGTCCAGCGCGGAAAAGCGGATGTGGTACTCGCGCCCGTCGTCGTGTTCCAACCAGATCATTTCTTTGCGCTCGTTGGCGAACGTCTTTCCGTACACGTGGTGCGTGCACGGCTCCAGGCCCAACGTGTAGAGGCCGGACTGCAGGTTCTGCCATTGCAGATAGCAGGGCATCTCGGCCTTGCGACTCTCCAGCATGACGCCAAACCCAAGTGCGTCATTGACCAGCGCTACGGGCACGATCCCGTCCTTGTCAGCCACCATGTCGTGCTCCCAAACCTGCTCGCGGAAGGGGTGTTGCGGGGCGGCTTGGGTCTTGTAGCCGATGCCCTGCTTGCGGTAGTCGGCGTGATGCCCCGCCCACAGCACATCGCCGATGGGGGCGATGTAGCGCGATCCCTCGGCCAGCACCGGATAGCCGACGTTGAAATGATAGAGCAGCATATGGGGCGTACGGCTGAAACCGCGATTGACGACGCGGTCGTGCAGGGTGAAGGCGCTTTCCCCGACGCGCGCCTCGATGCGGCGGATGAGATGCAGGTTCTCGCCGAACACGGTGGCCTGCTGCACGACGCCCTCGCACCACAGGACGCAGTCGTCCCCCTCCCAGCGCTCGCCGTAGCCGGTGAGGCGCGCGGGTACGGTGCCGACCCGGCCGTGGATGGGATGGGGTACGGTCTTGCGGAAGGGATAGTTGAAATGCTCCGCGCTCTCTTCCACGGGGCCAAGCGCATGGTCGAGCCCGCAAGTGGCGAGCAAGCCAGAGAATGAGCGCAGCCATCCCAACCCGTTCTCGGCGTCGATGTTACTGATGCCGGGCGAGCGGAAGCCTGCGGGAGAATTCCAGCCGATGGCCATGCCTTTGAGCTCACAATCGCCGATATCCATGGCGCGGTCGATGAGGACGGTGAAGCGGAACCCCGTCCCGGTACGGAACTCCAGCATGCGGATGCCGGCTTCCAGGCCATCGCCGAGCGTCATGAGGCGCACGCCGGCGAACTGCGCGAGCATGCCGGCATGGGCCGCGATGTCGCGGCGGGTGTGCGTGCGGTTGTAGAGTGTGGGCATGGAGGCGGTCCCCGGTGTCAGGAACTTGCGGCTCGCAAGTGCCTGACACCCAGTTACTTGCCGGTCGCGCAAATGACTGGGTGTCAGGCACTTATTGCTTGTCCGCCAGTCGTGAGCAAGCGCACCCGCGTGCCAGCGCAATAAGTTCCTGACACCGGACGGTTTGGCCGGGAACCGTAGGGCGCAATAGGCCTCTTCGGCCGTATTGCGCCGGGACGCGAGAGGTGGTGAAAGGTACGACGACCACCCGTGCAACGGCGCAATACGGCCGCGAAGTGGCGTCCTATTGCGCCCTACGGATCGTCGAAACGAATCAATCTGTTGCATCAAGATTCTGTCAAGAGCGCGCGCGGTTTTGACGAATCAACGAAACATGGCATACGAACTCCAATGAATTAGAAATAGAAGTCAAATCACTGGAATCAATGGTCATTTCGGATCAGTTCGAACTAAAGCATCAAGATGGTTCTCGTGACCGTTGGCAAATCACATAAGTGAGTCAAGCAGGCTGTGTTGGTGTTGGGACCGCGCCGAAGCGCGATCCCGGTTGTGTAAGCGAGGCCCAGGGAGTGATACTTGGCGGTGTCACCCTGGACTCGTGAGCCCAGATCAGAGATTCTTTACCGGGGCGGTGAAGGCCGATTTTACCAACAGGATGCCATGATCACAGTCGGACTCCTTAACGTATGATTCACCTGAATCGGCGACTTTCTTTCCGTTGGAGGCTTGCAGAAACCAGCGCCACTGGTTGGCTTTGTCGAGGTACTTCCAAAACACCATCTTGGTGGTCCTTGATGTGAGGTTCGAATGGACGCGGATTACAGAACGCATCTGTTCACATACCGCCACGACGGGGCGGAATGGATTTTAGCCATTAAGGCAACAGACGCAGACGACGCGCGAGCCCGAGTGGGAAAGCTGGCATACGCCACGTACAATGGAATTGCCGTTGCAAAGATGCCAGCAGCTTACGCCCCGATCGGAATTCTGTCCGTCTGGGCGCGCAATGTCCTGCGGGGGATATTGTCACGATTCTCTGGCGGGGGCAAATTCTGACCGCTATTTGGTCTCAAACCCGTTCCGGGCTGGAAGATCTCGCCGAAAGTGGTCGATCTGTCGCTTGAGGATATTTCGCCGGATGTCTCAAAAGAAAGTGGCCGCACGCGGCGGCCACCTTCAAATGACGTTTGAGCGTTGAAACCCACGACCTCAGTCGTCGCCGCCACCCCTACCTGCGCGGACCGCGTCCGCCACCGCCGCCTTCGCGGCGCGGGCCTCCACCGCCGCCCGAGCGCGGACCTTCGTCGGCATCGCCCGGCTCTTCGGCCAGCTGCGCGCCCGTGGCCTGATCGACCACGCGCATCGAGAGCCGCACCTTGCCGCGATCATCAAAGCCCATCAGCTTGACGTAGACTTCCTGGCCCTCCTTGACCACCTCATCCACGGTC
>JANMVX010000355.1:0-3651 GCA_031393505.1 Hyphomicrobiaceae bacterium
TTCTCGACTTTCACGATCTGGTCGAGGCCGTGCTCGGCGAGCAGATGCGCCATGCGCTCGCGCGCGCCATTGGTCCAGGCCGCGATGACGGTGCGGCGGTGCTGGCCCTGCAGCCATTTTATGTGAGCGGCGACGGAGTCGAAGACGTTGGCGGATTCGGTGACGCGCTCGCCGGCAAAGTTGCGGCCGATTTTCCCACGCATCGAAACCGGCGGCGTTGCGCCCGCCGGGGTTGCGATCTCGAACGGCGAGAAGCGGCGCACGGGACGGCTCGCCAGCGCGGCGCGCCAATCTTTTTCCGAGAGATACATCTCCTCGGCCGGCGCCGGGTTGTAGGGCGGAGCACCAAACGTGGACGCCTCCAGCGCCTGCTTGCGCGCGGAATAATGATCCGTGATCTGCTCAAAGCGCAGGCGGATGGCGTCTTCGGTCTGGTGGTCAAGGCAGAGCGTGGCGTTTGGAACGTAGTCGAACAAGGTCTCCAGGCCATCGTGGAACAGCGGCAGCCAGTGCTCCATGCCCTGGTAGCGCGTGCCGGCGCTGACGCTATCGTAGAGCGCATCGTCGGTTTTGGTCGCGCCGAACAGTTCCAGATAGCGGCTGCGGAAGCGCTTTACCGCGTCCGGTCCGAACGCGACTTCGCTGATCGGCAGCAGCGACAGGCGCTGAATCGGCGTGGTCGTCCTTTGCGAGGCGGCGTCAAACGGTTTCAGGCTTTCCAGTGTATCGCCGAAGAAATCGAGCCGTACCGGGTTGAGGCGCCCCGGCGGGAACAGATCAAGAATTCCGCCGCGCACGGCATATTCGCCGTGCTCCATGACGGTGGAGGTACGGCGAAAACCGGCGTGCTCCAGGCGGTAGATCAGGTCCTGCATATCCAGCCGCATGCCGGGGGCGAGATTTTTGATGGAGGCCTTCATGAAGGCGCGCGGCGGCACGCGCTGCAGCATGGCGTTGACGGTGGTGAGCAGCACGAGCGGCCCCGGCTTGGCGCCAACCGCAAGACGTGCGAGCGCGCTGACGCGGCGCGCGACCAGTTCGGCTTGTGGAGAGACTCGGTCGTAGGGCACGCAGTCCCAGGCCGGGAAGGCGGTGACGGTGACGTCGGGGGCGAAGAACTTCAGACCCTGCTCCAGCGCTTCCAGCCGCCGGTCGTCGCGCGCGACGTAGAGCACCGGGGCGAGTTCGGAGGAACCGGGGATCGGCTCCTGCGCCATGCCGCCAAGCACAAGCGCGTCGAGCCCTTCGGGCACGCCAGTAAGGAGGAGGTCTTTGGGGCGGGGGTCGGATGGGGACATGATGTTCAACTTTGGCCTGACCGGAGCCTGCGGTGTGCGTAATCGTCAAGCCAAAGATGAACTTCGTGTCCCCGCTCTGCCGTGAGCGTCATGGCAGAGCGGGGACACGAAGTTCATCTTCGGCGGAATGTAGGGATCGTCAAGTCGGCGACGCCCGGTGGCCGCCGAAGAGGAACATCATGTTCCCAACGCCAACTACTCCTGCGCGCCCCAGATCTTGGCCAGCAGGCCCTCGCAATTATCGGACATCGCCTGCTGGTCTTTTTTCAGCTGCGCGGTCTTGCAGGCCTCGGCCTTGACCAGCTTCTGCTGCTCTTTCGAGCGCGCTTTCACGGCCTCGGGGTCCTGCGGCAGGCTGGCCGAAACGGCGGCGGCGACTTTGTCGCCCGATCCCGGCTCGGGCAGCTGCGCCATCGGCGGCGGCACGACCAGGCCGGCGCGCTCGACCATGCGCGTGTCTTTTTTGGCGGCGCCGAGGCCGGACATGCTGCCGACGGAGTCGAGCAGTTTGCTGTTCACCTCGATGCCGTCGGCGCAACCGGCCAGCAACGCGGCTACGGCCAGCGCGGGCAGGAAAACGAACGGTTTTGCGGTAGCCATGCTCTTCCGACCCCCGGCCCACCTATATTCGGGCCTAACATCCTGCGGCTAAAGGCTATTTGCGGCCTTTTTCCGGTGTCCCATCAGCGACCCATATAGCAGGCCGATCACCCCGGCGACAATGGCCACGTCGGCGATGTTGAACACATACCACTGATAACCGCCCGCGTGCAGAGAAACCCAGTCGATGACGCCACCGCGCCAGGGCCGGTCGATGGCGTTGCCGATGGCGCCGCCGAGGATCAGGCCGAGCGCGAGGGCGGTAAGGCGGGGTGTGCCGCGCGCGAGCCAGATGGCGATGGCGATGGAGACCGCGACGGCGATGCCCGCGAGCAGCAGCTGGCCGGCCAGGCCGTTCAGCTCGAACAGGGAGTAGCTGATGCCGGGGTTGCGCTGGTTGACGATGGACACGAACGGGCCGGCGTCTAGGCGGCGGCCCTCTGCCACGCCGGAATAGGCGAGGAGCCAGAATTTGGTGAGTTGGTCGAGGATGGTGACGATGGCCGCCAAGGTGAGGCCGTGGCGGAAGTGGTTGGGGCTGGGGTTATCCACGATGCCCCCCGCCAATTGTATTCTCAAAAACCTCGGCTGGCTCGGCGCTATTTTTCCTTCTCCCTTTGGGAGAAGGTGGCGCGCAGCGACGGATGAGGGGGTTGGAGGTGCGTGTGTGCACGACCGGTGCGTAAACTTCTGGCCGCAACTCCCTCATCCGCCCCCCATTTACTTTTTGCGCCTCCGCGCAGGGGGGCACCTTCTCCCAAAGGGAGAAGGCCATGGAGCCGATGGTGCGTGGGGGAATTGAGTACGAGAAAAGTCTATCGGAACCGCTACTTCCCATGCTTGGCATCCCACTGCCGGGCGGCTTTGGCGTCGCGCGCGGACAGCGTCGGATAGTCCTTGTCCTTGCCGACGTCCTCGGTGATGCGCCAGGAACGCTCGCACTTCGTGCCCTTGGCCAGCGCGACCACCACGCCGACGTGGCGGGCTTCGTCGTGCCGGAACGCGCCCTCGGGGATCGGGCCGACCACCAATGTCGCCCCCGAGGTGATGCACAGTTCCGCCAGGTCGATGCCCTTCAAATACGCCGCGATCTCGGGATCGTCGATGTGCACGACCGGGGCGGCTTCCAGGCTGGAGCCGATGCGTTTTGCGGCGCGTTCCATCTCCAGCGCGCCGGTCACCGCGCGGCGGATGGTCCGCACGCCCTCCCATTTCTCGGCGAGCTTTTTGTCGGTCCAGCCCTTGGGGATTTCCGGCGCGACCTGATAGTGCACACTGTCGGTCTCGCTGGGATGGCGCGCCAGCCAGGTTTCCTCGGCCGTGAAGGCGAGCATCGGCGCGAGCCAGATGGTGAGGCAGTCGAGGATGCGGTCGAGCACGGTCAGGCAGGCCTGGCGATCCGAAGACTCCTCGGGCTCGCAATAGAGCGTGTCCTTGCGGATGTCGAAATAGAACGCCGACAGATCGACGATGCAAAAATTCGAGAGCGCCTGGAACACGCGCTTGAAGTCGTAGGCGGCGTAGCCTTCGCGCACGGTCGTATCGAGTTCGGCCAGCATGTGCAGCATGAGCCGTTCGAGCTCGGGCAGCTTTTTGTGCTCGACCTTCTTGGCCTTGTCGTAATGCGCAAGGTTGCCGAGCAGCCAGCGCCAGGTGATGCGGATTTTGCGGTAGGACTCCGCATTGGCTTTCAGGATGGCGGGGCCGACGCGCAGGTCTTCCGAATAGTCCGAGGACATGACCCAGAGGCGCA
>JANMVX010000049.1:0-1896 GCA_031393505.1 Hyphomicrobiaceae bacterium
TCTTCCAGTCGCCGAACCGGTCAGGCAGATCGCGCCAAGGCACCCCGGCGCGATAACGGAACAGCACCGCCTCGACAAACAGACGGTTGTCCGACGCCGTCACGCCGCGATGGCCCTCTTGCCCAGGCAGCAGCTCCCAGAGCCGCTCCCATTGATCGTCGCTAAGGGCGTATCGTCTCGGTTGCGCCATCAGGGTCAGCTCCACTTGCTGACACCCCATGAATCGAGATTTGCTATCCGCAGGAACCCCCTAAATGACGGCAGGCCCTAGTTGGCTGTCTCTTGCGCGGCCGGCGATTCATGACCGGCGGGCGCCCGGCGGGCGCGATATATTCAAACGGCTCGAATAGAGATTCGATGCCCACCTGCGGATTCCGACCACGTCGGCCACCGATTACGAAGTGAGTTCGACAGGGTCGAGCGTCCTTCTGGCGCGTGATAAATACGAGTGGATTTGGGGCTCGGTCAATCGACCGTTTTGGGGCCTGTTTTTTGGTGCTTGATCCGGCGTAGACTTTCGCCGCTCAGGTTGATGCGGTGGGCGTTGTGAACGAGGCGGTCGAGCACCGCGTCGGCATAGGTGGGATCGCCGATTACGTCGTGCCAGCGATCCACGGGGATTTGGCTGGTGATCAGCGTGGCGGTCCGACCGTAACGCTCCTCGATGATCTCCATCAGGTCGCGTCGTTGCTGGCCGTCGAGCGGGGTCATGCCCCAGTCGTCGAGGATCAGCAGTTTGACGCTGCTGAGGTTGCGCATCATGCGAGCGTGGCGCCCGTCGAGATGAGCCAGCGCGAGATCCGCGAACAGCTTCGGCACTCGAACATAGCGGACCGATCGGTTGTCGCGGCAAGCCTGGAACCCGATTGCGCAGCCTAACCAGCTTTTTCCGACCCCGGTTGGGCCGGTAATGATGGCGGTGTCGGCAGCGTCGATCCACTCGCCTTGCGTCAGGGCGGTAAACAGCGGCCGGTCGAGCCCGCGCGGGGTTTTCCAGTTGATGTCCTCCGGCGTCGCCATGTGGCGCAGGCGCGCATGGCGGAGCCGGGCGGATAAACGCTTGTCCTGGCGATGGGAGGCCTCACGCTCGAGCAGGAGCGCCAGCCACTCGCCATGGCTAAGGCCGTCGGCGTCGGCGCGCTCAGCCAGGTCGGCGAACGCTTTGGCCATGCCATGAAGGCCCATGGCGGAGAGATGGTTCAGAGTTGGATGTGCAAGCACGTAGATCTCCTCAGTGATAGTAGGTGGAGCCGCGCACATTGACGTGTGAACCGAGCGGCGGCGTCTCGGCGTCGGCCTGTCTCAGCGGTCGCTGATCGAGGTTGTTCTCCAGGATCGATCGGATCGAGCCATAGCTTCGAAGGTCGCAATGGAGGGCGCGCAATGACGCCGCCTCCAGCCGTTCAGCGCCGTACTGGCGCGCCAGCCGAATGATACCGATGCTGGGCCGCATGCCCTGTTCGGGATGATGCTTGGCTTCGATGATCGCCCGCACCAGCATGCCGGTCGAAGCGCCGATCTTGTCGGCGGCAGCTGTGATCTTCTCGATCGTCCAGTCGGCGTAGGTACGATGGCCCTCCGGCATATGCTCATTCTGCGTGGTGTGCCGGCCGCAGGTTCCTTCGCGCATGTGAGCTGCAATGCGCGCGCCCTTGAGGAAGATCTCGACGGTACGGGCGGCGATGCGCACGTCGACCTGGGCCCGCAGATAGCGGTAGGGGACGGAGTAGTAATGGCCGCCGATATCGACATGATAATCAATGCCGACCCTGGCGATCTTCCACTCGGCGTAGACGTAAGGCTCAACCGGCAGCGGCCTTAGCGTGTGGCGCTCGACGCTCTCGAACAACGCTGCACGACTGGTATTGAGCTTGCGCATGAGCCGATGGTTCAACG